>DATEIK010000096.1:0-15276 GCA_035279065.1 Sphingomicrobium sp.
CCTGACCGGCGCGGCGCGGACAGCGCTCGGCCCCGACCTCCCGGCCACCTTCGTCAACCGCGACGACCTCGCGGCCGACATCGAAGCCGCCGCGCGGCAAGTCGACGACCCGCTGTGGCGCATGCCTTTGTGGGACCCTTACGACGAGGATCTGAAAAGCAGCATCGCCGACCTGTCGAACACGTCCGGTAATGCCATGGCCGGCGCGATCTACGCGGCCCTGTTCCTGAGGCGCTTCGTGCCGGAGGATATCCCCTGGGCGCATCTCGACACTTATGCCTGGCGGGATTCCGCGAAGCCGGGCCGGCCGAAGGGCGGCGACGCCCTCGGCTTGCGGGCCATTTTCGCCCTGCTCGAGGCTCGCTATCCGCCCCGCTGATCCTGCGGTTCGCAGAAGGTTCCCGCCTTTTTCGGTCATTTCCCTGCAACATTTCGCGTCCTTACCGGTTTACTTTGGCACTACGCGGCACGGGATGGAGACAAAGCAGCTATGGGCGAGGTATCGCTGATCAGCTGGATGAAGGCGCTTATCGCCTATGTCCGCTCGGGCGAGCCCGATCTGACCAACCGCCAGATGGCACTCCTGATGCTCGTTTACCTGACACCCGGACCGCACACGGTTCGTGGGCTCGCGCGCGTGCTCGGAGTATCGAAACCGGTGGTTACTCGCGCCTTGAACACGCTCGGGGCGCTCGGCTATCTGCGCCGCGAACGGGACCAGGACGACCGCCGCAACGTGTTCGTGGTCCGCACCAACAGCGGGGCAGATTTCCTTGAAGGCTTCAAGCGCAACCTCCGCGAAGGCGACGGCGGGCAGCAAGCCGCGTCCCACCGCTCAATCATCGGACAGGCGCCGGCCTACGCCCACCAGCGCTGAAGCGGCGCTCAAAGGTCCGTCGAGCCGGCCCGACCCACAATTCAACGCCTACCGCAAGGACCTCGCCGACGTCGCGCTGGTCGATTGCGTGATCGCCTCGCACTATGCCGAGCCGGTCGAACGGGCGGTGAAGGCTCGCGCGACATTGCGCGCCGGCCCGTCCGACGATGCCGAAACCGTACAGGAGCTCGCCGCTGGCGAGCGATTCTCGATACTCGACGACAGCGTCGGCTGGGCATGGGGCTATGCCGGCAAGGACCGCCGCGTCGGCTATGTGCGGAGCGAGGCCCTCGGGCGCTAAAGCGCCGTCCTTAGCCAGATCAGTTGGTACAGGCTGGTCAGCACCATCAGCGCGAGAATTCCGGCGATCGCCCAGTCCCGCTTCGGCGCCTTTGGCCGCCGCGCCGGGAACAGCAGCCAGCCGGCGAGGGCCGAGAGCAGGAGCGTGCCGATCGCGCTGTTGCGCATGAACACGGCGACGCCGGTCCGCACCGATTCCATGCCCCTCGCGGTCGCTTCGCCGTGCGGGCTCATCATCAGCGCGGTTCCCCAGGCGATGACCGCGGCGAACAGGATGAGGCCGCCGAAGAACATCCGCGCGCGACCGATCCCGCGGTTCCTCACATCTGGCCCCGCTGGCGGCGGATCGCGAACCATTTGGCGACATTGGCCTGCTGCTCCGCGAGTGTCTCGGCGAACACGTGCCCGCCGGTGCCGTCGGCGACGAAATAGAGCGCCTTGGTCGGCGCCGGGTGGAGCACCGCCTCGATACTCTCCTTGCCGGGGTTGGCGATCGGCCCGTCGGGCAGCCCCGAACGGCGGTAGGTGTTGTAGCCGTTGACGGCGTTGAGCTCGGATTTGCGGATCCGGCGTCCGAGCGGCTTGCCCTTGGTCACGGGGTAGATAACGGTCGGATCGGCGTCGAGCTTCATGCCGATCCTCAGGCGATTGCAATAAACCCCGGCGATGGTCGGACGCTCGTTCGCCTTGCCCGTTTCCTTCTCCACGATCGAAGCGAGGATCACTGCCTGGTCCCTCGTGGCGATCGGGCAGTCAGTGCTTCGCTTCGGCCACAGCTGGTCGAGCGTCTTCACCATCGCCGTCTGCATCCGCTTGACGACCGCAGCGCGAGCCTCCCCGCGCTCATAGCCGTAGCTGTCGGGCAGCAGCGAGCCTTCCTCGATCGGCGGCGTGGGTCCGCTGAGGTAGGGATTCGCCGCGAGCTTCTCCGCGACGATGACCGCCGGCATGCCCTCGGTCACGGTAATCAACCGCTGTACCGGTCGACCGTGCTGCAGGAGGTCGAGGAGCGCCGCGCCGCCGGTCCCCGCGCGGACTTCGAATTCTCCCGCCTGGATCGGGTCGCGCGAACCGAGCAGTCGCGCCATCGCGCGGTAGGTGGTGCAATTCCCCGGGATCAGCTGTTTGCGCTCGAGGCCGGGGCAAAGCCGGCCGAGAGTCGCGCCCTCCTCCACCATGATCGTCGCCGGTCTGCTAGCGCCACCGCCCCACCACAGCAGATAAATGACAACCAGTGCCGCGACGCCGAGGGCGACCGCGGCAGCAATGAGCTTTCTCACACGGCCTTCATGACGAGCGAGGCGTTGGTCCCGCCGAAGCCGAAGCTGTTGTTGAGCACCGCGCGGACCGGCCGCTTCTTCGCCTTGTGAGGCACCAGGTCGACCCCCTCGGTGCCCTCGTCCGGGTCGTCGAGGTTGAGCGTCGGCGGGACGATCTGGTCGCGGATGGCGAGGATGCAGAAGATGGCTTCCACCGCGCCAGCGCCGCCGAGAAGGTGTCCTATCGCGGACTTGGTGCTGCTCATCGAGGCGCCGCTGAGGTCATTGCCAAGCACCCGCTTGACCGCGGCGAGCTCGATCGTGTCGGCCATGGTCGAGGTGCCGTGAGCATTCACGTAATCGATGTCTTCCGGCTTCAACCCGGCTTTCCTGAGCGCCATCTGCATCGCCAGCTCGGCGCCCCGGCCCTCGGGATGGGGCGCAGTGACGTGATAGGCGTCGCCCGACAGGCCGTAGCCCGCGATTTCGGCGTAGATCTTGGCGCCTCGCGCCTTGGCGTGCTCATATTCCTCGAGCACGACGACGCCCGCGCCCTCGCCCATGACGAAGCCCGCGCGCGCCTTGTCATATGGGCGGCTGGCTTGTTCGGGCCGGTCGTTGAAGTCGGTGTTGAGCGCGCGCGCCTGCGCGAATCCGGCCACGCCGAGCGGGTTGATCGTGCTCTCCGCCCCGCCGGCGAGCATGATATCCGCGTCGCCGTCCTTGATCATCCGCGCGGCGTCGCCAATCGAATGCGCGCCCGTCGAGCAAGCGGTGACCACCGAATGATTAGGCCCCATCAGGCCATATTTGATCGAGACCTGGCCCGATGTCAGGTTGATCAGGCGGCCGTGGACGAAGTGCGGGCTGACACGCCCCGGCCCTTTCTCCGCAAGCACCAGGCTCTCGCTCTCGATTCCCGGGAGCCCGCCAATGCCGGAGCCGATCGAGACGCCGGTCCGCTCCTTGAGATCCTGGTCCATGTCGGTGAGCCCGGCGTCCTCGAGCGCCTGGCCCGCGGCATCGATCGCGTAGACGATGAAGGGGTCGACCTGGCGCTGGACCTTGTGGTCGACGCGCTTGTCGGGATCGAAGCCGTAGGGATGATCCTTTGGCTTCACCTCGCCGGCGATCTTCGCCTTCTGGTCGGTGACATCGAAGCGGGTGATCTGGGCGATGCCGCTTTTGCCGGCGATGAGGTTTTGCCAGGTGGTCTCGACGTCGCCGCCCAGCGGCGTCACCAGTCCGAGACCCGTCACGACGACACGGCGCATCATTGAAACTCCGTCATTTCCTTCAAAAACAAACGGCCTCCCGATTTGGTTCGGGAAGCCGTTCGTGCCGCCTTACTTCGGCGATATCGGCGGCAGACAGCGGCCCGATCAGCCCTTGTTCTGGTCGATATATTCGATGGCGTCGCGGACGGTGGTGATCTTCTCGGCGGCGTCGTCCGGGATCTCGACCCCGAATTCCTCTTCGAAAGCCATCACCAGCTCGACGATGTCGAGGCTGTCCGCGCCGAGATCGTCGATGAAGCTCGCGTCCTCAGTGACCTTGTCGGCCTCGACGCCGAGATGTTCGACGACGATCTTCTTCACCCGATCGGCAGTCTCGCTCATGGGATCGCTTCCTCCGTTAATTTCTTTTGCAGACGCCCTAGCGATGCGCTTGGCGGGCGGCAAGTGTCCCGCCTTGTCATTGCGAGCGGAGCGAAGCAATCCAGCGGCGCTATGGATTGCTTCGTGGCCTTTGGCTCCTCGCAATGACGGCTCGGCACCTGACGCCGGGAGAAGTCGAACTGGTGCGCTCGGTCTTCGGCGACGCGGTCGACACCGCCTGCGTAAAGCTCGTCGAAGGCAAATGGTGGCCGTTCCAGCCGAAGCGGAGTGCGATGGCGCCGATGGGCAACATCTACTTCCACCCCGACGGCGGCGGCTGGTCCGAAGATTTCTCGAAAGAGCCGCTCGGCCGACAGGCCTTTTTCATCCACGAGATGACGCATGTCTGGCAATCGCAAAAAGGCGGGAAGTTCTACCTGCCTCTGATGCGCCACCCGTTCTGCCGCTATTCCTATGCGCTGGAGAGTGGAAAGGCGTTTGCAGACTACGGGCTCGAACAGCAGGCGGAGATCGTGAAGGACACCTTCCTCGCCAGCCGCGGCGCCGCGCCGAAGATTTGCCCACCGCGCGAATTCCTGCCGTTCGGGAGCCTAGCATGACCGAGCATGTGGCTGTCGTTGGCGCAGGCGTCTTCGGCGCGTGGACCGCGCATTGCCTCCAGCGCGCAGGGCATCGCGTGACGCTGATCGATGCCCACGGCCCTGCCCACAGCCGCGCTTCGTCGGGCGGGGAATCGCGGCTCATCCGCGCGGCTTACGGACGGGACGCGATCTACACCCGCATGGCGCGGGATTCGCTGCCGGAATGGCAGGCGCTGAGCGCGGCGTCAGGGCTGCCGATCTTCCACCCGTGCGGCATATTGTTCTTTTTCGCCAGCGAAGAGCCGTACGTCCGCGACACCATCGCCGCGCACAAGGAAGCCGGCCTGGCCACCGAGGTCCTGGCGCAGGCCGAGCTGGCCCGGCGCTTCCCGATGATCGACTTCAACGGAATCGGGCTCGGCATTTATGAGCCCGGATTCGGCGTCCTGATAGCGCGACGGGGGGTCCAGACTCTGGTCGAGCAGTTCATTCGCGCCGGCGGGACGTATGTCCGGGACGCAGTTCAGGCGCCGGGCGAAGACGAGCTTCACAGGCTTCAACTTGCATCGGGCGATGGGATCGCCGCCGATCGCTTCGTGTTCGCACTCGGTCCCTGGCTGCCAAAATCATTTCCCGACGTCATCGGACCGAGGATCCGGGTGACCCGCCAAGAAATCTTTTACTTCGAGCCCCGCGCCGGCGACCGCAGTTTCCAGTCAAGCGCGCTCCCCGGCTGGGTCGATTTCAACGGCGGCGACATGTTCTACGGCATGCCGGACCTCGAGGGCCGCGGCGTCAAGTTCGCCTACGATATTCACGGCCCGGAGGCCGACCCCGATACCCAGGACCGGCGCGCAAGCGACGCCGGCCAGGCCGACGTTGTCGCCTATCGTGACCGCCGTTTCCCGGCCCTGCGCGGCGCGCCGATGATCGGCGGCGAGGTCTGCCAGTACGAGAACAGCTCGAACGGCGACTTCCTGATCGATTTCCACCCGCGCTGGGGAAATGTCCTGCTGGTCGGCGGCGGTTCGGGCCACGGCTTCAAGCATGGCCCGGAAGTCGGCCGCTACGCCGCGGCCCGTCTGTTCGGCTCAGTCGAGCCCGAACCGCGCTTCAGCCTCGCCTCAAAGAGCAAGACGCATCGGCGGGAGGTTCATTGACACCCTCTCGCCTGGGAGAGGGAGGGAGCGACCGCAGGTCGCGGAAGGGTGAGGCCGACTTCACCCCGCTCAGCTTCGCTGAGTCGACCCTCTCCCAAGGGAGAGGGTTTAATCCGGCTTCTTAGCTACTCCGACCAGCGCAGGGCGCAACAAACGGTCCTTGAGCATATAGCCCGCCTGCATTTCCTCGACGATCGTGCCCGGCGCGGCCTGGTCGGTCGGAATCTCCATCATCGCCTGGTGACGGTTGGGATCGAGCTTTTCGCCGACGGACTTGATCCGTTCGACGCCGTTCTTGGCGAACAATGATTCAAGCTCGCGCGCGGTCGCTTCAATGCCGGTCAGGAACTGGCTCGCGACCTTGTCGCTGCGAAGCTCGTCGCTCACAGCCGCCAGTGCCCGGTCGAGGTGATCCTTGATCGCCAGCATGTCGCGGGCGAACTGCGAGGCGGCGTAACTGGTTGCCTGCTTGAGCTCGGCTTCCAGGCGCCGCCGCACGTTCTGGTTTTCCGCCGCCGCATAGAGCACCTGCTGCCTGGCTTCCTCGAGCTGGCGCTCGAGCTCCGCGACATGGTCGTGCTCGGCGACTTCGGGCGCACCCTTGGCCGTTTGCGCGCGGATTTCCTCGGCTTCGTCGTGCAGGTCTTCGTCTTCGGTCATGCCATCAATCTCGTCAGGGCTTTCGCTGTGAAATCCACCATGGGGACCACGCGCGCGTAGTTCAACCGCGTCGGGCCGATGACGCCAACAACGCCGACCACCTCGCCCTGGCTCCCGCGATAGGGTGCGGCGATGACCGACGATCCGGACAAAGCGAACATCCGGTTCTCCGATCCAATGAAGATGCGGCACCCCGGCGCGTCGCGCGCGCCTTCGAGCAGCCTTGCGATCTCCTGCGCTTCCTCGAGCTCGCCCAGGAGCATGCGGACACGCTCCAGGTCGTCAGCAGCAGCTTCGTCGATGAGGTTTGCGTGGCCGCGTACGATCAGCACCGGACGGCGGGCGTGATCCTGACTCCACGCCGCGAGGCCAGATGCAACAAGCTCCGCTGCGGTCGTGTCGATCGCTTCCTTGCGCTCGCGGATCTCGGCGCGAAGCCGCGTCTGGGCCTCGTCCAGCGTGAGTCCAGCAAGCCGTGCGTTGACGAAATTGCTGACCTCGCCGAGCGCGGCGGGGCTGGTTCCCGCGTCGAGCGAGACGATGCGGTTCTCGACGCTGCCGTCGGCGCCAACCAGCACCGCCAGCGCCCGGCTGCTGCCCAGGGGCACGAAGCTCAATTGCTTGAGCCGCAGCTCCTGCTTCGGCGCGAGCACGATCCCGGCGCACGCCGACAGGCCCGAGAGCGCGGCCGAGGCCGCCGCCAGCGCATCCTCGATCGGCTGGTCGCGAACGATCTGCCGCTCGATCTCCATCCGCTCGCGCAGGTCGGGTGCGGCGGTCTGCATGATGCCATCGACGAACAGGCGGAGGCCGCGCTCAGTCGGAATGCGCCCCGCGGACGTATGCGGGTGCGTCAGCAGCCCGCGCTCTTCGAGGTCCTGCATCACGCCACGGATCGACGCCGGCGACAGGTTGACCGAGCCCGCAAGAATCTTGGACCCGACCGGCGTCCCGCGCTCGAGATAGGCCTCGATCACGCGCCCGAAGATGTCGCGCATGCGGTCAGTGAGTTCGCCAATCGGCTCGGCCATGCCGGTGCATCTAGGATTGGCGGCACGCCCGGTCTAGGGACGCCAGCGCACCAGTATCAGGACACGAAGGAGTCTGCATGCGCCCGTCCGGACGCGCCCCCGACCAAATGCGCGAATTGAGGTTCGAGCCCGGCTTCACCCGCCACGCTGAAGGCGCGTGCCTCGTCAGCTTCGGCGACACGCGCGTGCTGTGCACCGCCAGCATCGAGGACAAGGTCCCGCCCTTCCTGCGCGGCAAGGGCCAGGGCTGGGTCACCGCCGAATATGGCATGCTGCCGAGGGCGACCCATACGCGCGGCACCCGCGAAGCCGCACGCGGCAAGCAGTCGGGCCGGACTCAGGAAATCCAGCGGCTGATCGGCCGCTCGCTCCGCGCAGTAGTAGATTTGCCCAAACTCGGCGAGCGCCAGGTCATCGTCGATTGCGACGTCATCCAGGCCGATGGCGGCACACGTACCGCCGCGATCTCGGGCGGCTGGGTCGCGCTGCGCATCGCGATCGACAAGCTGTTGGAAAACAAGGCACTTCCTGCCGACCCTATCCGCACGCAGGTCGCCGCGGTCAGCTGCGGGATCCACGGCGGCGGCGCGGTGCTCGACCTCGATTATGACGAGGATTCGACCGCCGGCAGCGACGGCAATTTCGTGCTCACCGCAGACGGCGCGATCGTCGAGGCGCAGCTGACGGCCGAGGGCGAGACATTCGATGAGGAAGGGCTGCTGCGCCTGCTTCGCCTCGCCCGCATCGGCTGCGACGAAATCTTCCAGGCACAATTGAAGGCGACGGGCCGATGAGGCCGATCGGCGACAAGCTGGTCATCGCGACCCATAATCCCGGCAAGCTCCGCGAGATCGCGGCACTGGTCGAGCCGCTCGGCATTTCGGTCGTCGGCGCCGAGGAGCTCGGCCTCCCCGAGCCCGACGAGATCGGCAACACCTTCGCCGACAACGCCGACTTGAAGGCGCGCGAGGCCGCCGACCTCTCCGGCCTGCCCGCGCTCGCGGATGACAGCGGCCTCTGCGTCGACGCTCTCCATGGTCGGCCCGGAATTTTCTCGGCGCGCTGGGCCGAGGACGAGGATGGCAATCGCGACTGGATGCGGGCGATGGACAAAGTGTGGAGCGAAGCCGAGGCGACCGAACCCGACGCCGCTCCGGCCGCGCATTTCGCCTGTGCGCTCGCGATCGCCTGGCCCAACGACGGACAGACCGAGACCTTCGACGGGCGCGTCGATGGCACGCTCGTCTGGCCGCCGCGCGGCGATCGCGGCTTCGGCTACGACCCGATGTTTGTGCCGGTCGGCTACGAGCAGACGTTCGGCGAGCTCGATCCCGAGCTGAAGCACAGCATCAGCCATCGCGCCGACGCCTTCCGCAAGCTGGTCGAGGCGCTGAAGGAATGACCGCCGAACCCCTGGCGCTTTACGTCCACTGGCCGTTTTGCGTCAGCAAATGCCCCTATTGCGACTTCAACAGCCACGTCCGCGCCGAGATCGACCAGCAGCAATGGCGCGAGGCGCTCCTCGCCGACCTCGGGCACGAAGCGCGGCTGCTTCCGGAAAGCCGGCTGACGTCGATCTTCTTCGGCGGAGGTACGCCCTCGCTGATGGACCCGGCGACGGTCGCAGCAGTGATCGATGCCGCCGTGGGGCATTGGCAACCCGCCACGGACATCGAGATCACGCTCGAAGCCAATCCCAATTCGGTCGAAGCCGACCGGTTCGCCGATCTCGCGCACGCCGGCGTCAACCGCCTCTCGCTCGGCCTTCAGAGCTTCGACGATGCGGCGCTGACATTCCTCGGCCGAGCCCATTCGGCGCGAGAAGGCTGGCGGGCGCTGGAGATCGCCCAGAAGCGCTTTCGGCGCGTCAGCTTCGACCTGATCTACGCGCTACCCGGTGAGAGCGAGACGAGCTGGTCGACCACGTTGGCGCAGGCCCTGAGCCTCGGCACCAGCCATCTCTCGCTTTACCAGCTGACGATCGAGCCGGGCACGCGCTTCGCTTCGATGGTCGCGAAGGGCGCATTCGAGCCTCTCGATGCCAACGCCGCGGCTGCGCTCTACGAGCTGACCGACGACATGACCTCGGCGGCGGGTCTCCCGGCCTATGAGATCAGCAATCACGCGCGCGCCGGCCGCGAGAGCCGCCACAACCTCACCTACTGGCGCTACGGCGATTATGCCGGAGTCGGCCCCGGCGCGCATGGGCGGCGGCTCGGGATGCGCACCGTCCGGCACAGGAAACCCGAGAATTTCCTGCGCTCGCTCGCGCGCAATGGTCACGGAATCGCGGAGGACGCGCCCTTGTTGCCGCTGGAGGCCGCCGACGAAGCGCTGGTGATGGGCCTCAGGCTCCGCGAGGGCATCGACGCAGCAGCAATCGCAGAGCGGTTCGGCATTGATCTCATCGTCGATTGGGACCGGGTGGAGCGCCTGGCCCGATCAGGATACCTGACGCGCGATGGCACGCGGATCGCAACCACCGCGAAGGGGCGGCTGCTGCTCGATCATTTGCTCGGCGAGATTGCCGCGCGCAAGCCTACGGCCTCGGCGGCTGCGTGACCGCGGCGGGCGTGGCCTGAGCGGCTGGGGCCGCGGCCGGCGCCGCCGCAGCGGGCGGCGCGCCGTTCTTGGCATTCTCCGACGCGAAGAATTGATATTTGTCGACCGAAGTCGCGACGTAATCGTCGACCGTCATCTCGGCGTCGTCGCCGGCAGCCTTCTTGCCCATGCCGTTCTTCATGCGGAAGGCGACGACGGCGCTCTTCAGCGAGCCCATCGAAACGCTGCAGGCACTGCGCGCATACGCCTCGAACGCGTCGCCGGCGACCTTCTCCTTCATCGCCTTGTCGGAGGCCTCATGAAGGCAGTCGCGGAAGGTGTCGGTCGGTCCCGCAATCGACGCCTGCATCGCGGTCAGATAAATCGCGGACGCAGTCAGCAAAACAATCATCGTACCTCTCTCCCCAGGCACTGACGACGAATGACGGCACGATGAACCTTTTTGGGAGCGTTTGGAAGAGGTTATTGGCAGCTGGTTAATGCAGGACAGACTTCCTCCAGGCCTCCACGTGGTGGCGACGCCGATCGGCAACCTCGCCGACCTCAGCCCGCGCGCGGCCGATACCCTGCGCCGCGCCGATCGCCTCCTGGTCGAGGACACTCGGGTCACCGCCAAGCTGCTGGTCCATATGGGCGCGAAGGTGCCGATGACCCGCTATGACGACCATTCGAGCGACCGCGACCGCGAGGCAATCGTTGCACGACTGGGCAATGAAGCCATCGCGCTGGTCAGCGACGCGGGGACGCCGCTGATCTCCGATCCCGGCTACAAGCTGGTCCGCGCGGCGCGGGCGGCGGGGCAGGCGGTGCACACCGTGCCGGGACCCAGCGCGGCAATCGCGGCGCTGACGCTCGCCGGCCTCCCCACCGACCGCTTCTTGTTCCTCGGCTTCCTCCCAGCCAAGGCGAAGGCGCGCGCCGATGCAATCGCGGAAATTGCCGGCGTGCGCGCAACGCTCGTGCTTTATGAAAGTGGCCCGCGCCTCGCCGCGACCCTGGCGGCACTCGGCGATGGTCTTGGCGACCGCGAGGCGGCGGTCGCCCGCGAAATCACCAAGCTTCACGAGGAATGCGTGACGGGCACGCTCGAGGAGCTCGCAGAGCGCCATGCGGCCGCTCCTCCAAGGGGCGAGATCGTGATCGTCGTAGCGCCGCCCGCCCCCAAGGAGACGGCAAGCGACGCGGAGCTCGATGCGGCGATCGACACGGCGCTCGACAGCATGTCGCCATCCGAGGCCGCGGCCGCAGTGGCGAAGCGGCTGAACCTCCCCCGCAAGCGCGTCTATGCGCGCGTGCTGGAGATCATCCGCTGAACCGCCATGCGGCAGAGAAGCGCGGGCGCTGGGCGGAGACGCTCGCCTGCTGGTATTTGCGCTTCAACGGCTGGCGCATCCTCGCGCGCCGCGCGCGCGTTCCCGGCGGCGAGGTCGATGTCATTGCCCGACGCGGGCGGACACTCGCCTTCGTCGAGGTCAAGGCGCGGGCGAGCGACGAAGCGGCCGGCTTCGCGCTGGATGAATGGCGCCTGCGCCGCGTGGTCGTCGCCGCCGAACGCCTCGCGCCGCGCTACATGCGTCACGGCGACGATGTCCGCATCGACGCGATGTTCGTCGTTCGCGGGCGCTGGCCAAGGCATCTCGCCAACGTCTGGCAAGGTCGCTAGGCGCGTCGCATGGCCTTACGTGTCGCCGTGCAGATGGATCGCCTCGAAGGCATCAACATCGGCGGCGATTCAACCTTTGCGCTGATGCTCAAGGCGCAGGAACGCGGCCACAAGCTCTATCATTACCTGGCCGAAGACCTGACCTATTCCGGCGAGCGGCTCTACGCTGGCGCCCATGAAGTCACCGTGAAGCCCGTCGCGGGTGACCATTTTCGGATCGGCGAGTTCGCGATCCTCGACCTCGGGCGGGATGTCGACGTCGTGCTCATGCGGCAGGACCCTCCCTTCGATCTCGGCTACATCACGGCCACGCACCTGCTCGAGCGACTTCAGGGCGAAACGCTGATCGTCAACGATCCCGCGGCCGTGCGGAACGCGCCCGAGAAGGTTTGGGTGCTCGACTTCGCGCGGTTCATGCCGCCGACCATGGTGACGCGCTCACTCGGCGCCGCGCGCAAGTTCCTTGCCGACCACGGCGACATCGTCCTGAAGCCGCTCCACGGCTTTGCCGGCGGCTCGGTATTCCGGATCAGCCGGGACGGCGCGAACCTCTCGGCGCTGATGGAGCTGTTCAACGCGACCTACCGCGAGCCGCACATGCTCCAGCTGTTCCTCCCCGAGGTGGCCGAGGGCGACAAGAGGATCGTGCTCGTCGAAGGCGAGGTCGCCGGAGCGATCAACCGCCGCCCAGGATCCGGGGAATTTCGGTCCAACCTGGCGGTCGGCGGCACTGCCGAAGCCGCCCAGCTGACCGACGCCGAGCGTGAGATCTGCGAAGCGCTGAAGCCCGAGCTGAAGCGCCGCGGGCTGCTGTTCGTCGGCATCGACGTCATCGGCGGCAAGTGGCTGACCGAGATCAACGTCACCTCGCCCACCGGGATCGTGGCCATCGACAAATTCAACGGAACCGACACCGCCGGGCTGATCTGGGACGCGATCGAAGCCAAGATCGCATCCTAAGTATTTCATCCAAAATGGTTATTTAGCGATCGCTTTACCGATGCGGTTTAACTGAAGCGACGTCGCGGCGCGGCGGTTTCCCCACTGATCCGCCCCGCCGCGGCGAGTCAGCTTTCGCTTGGTTCACGCACGGGGGTGGGCGTGACGGTAAACGTCCAACAGGCGCGCAGCGTCCACCGCCGTATAGATCTGGGTCGACGACAGGCTCGCGTGACCCAGAAGCTCCTGCAGCGCGCGCAAATCCACTCCCCTCGCCAGCAAATGAGTCGCGAAGCTGTGGCGCAGCGCGTGCGGGGTCAGGCTATCGGGGAGGCCGAGCCGTTTGCGCGCGGCCGCGACCGAACGGCGCACTAGGTCCGGGTTGAGTGGCCCGCCGCGCGCCCCGACGAACAGCGGCGCATCGCCGGCGGTCGGATAGGGGCATTGCCGCACATAATCCTCGATCGCTTCACGGACCGCAGGGACGACCGGCACGAGCCGGGTCTTGGAGCGCTTGCCGGTCACCCGTAGCGTGGTCCCGATGGGAAAGGCGCGGCCCGTCAGCGACAAGGCCTCGGCGACGCGCAGGCCCGCGCCATAGAGCAGCAGCAGGATCGCGAGGTCGCGGGCGCCGATCCACGGCGCGCTCGCGGCTTCGGCGGCGTCTTGGGCGAGGCCCATGGCGTCGTCGGGCGCGGCCGGGCGGGGCAAGGTGCGCGGACGCTTGGGCGCGCGGGTGCGCGGCAGCGCGCCATGCCGGCCCGCCTGCTCCGCCGCATATTTGAGGAAAGCGCGCACGCCCGAGAGCTCGCGCGCCGCCGATGATGCGCCGAGGCCCTCGCCCCGCCGCCGCGCCAAAAACGCGCGCAAATCGGCTGCAGTCAGGCCCTGGAGCTGTTCCGGACCGATTGCGCCGCCGAAATGCTCCGCGAGGAAGCGGACGAAGCGATGCGCGGTCGCAACATAGGCACGAACGGTGTGCGGCGAGCGGCGGCGATCGTTTTGTAGATATTCGCCCCAGCGCGCGACGAGCGCGCCGGCCGAATGATCGTTCAGCTCTGCGGAACCGTCACCCACTTGCGGATCATAGCCGCAAGGGCGCGCCCGAGGAACATGAGCAATTCACTTCCGTGCCGCGCGTCGAGGCTGAGCTCGGCACGCTGCCCGAGCGCCAGCAGCCCCATCGGCAGCGGCGGCTCGCAGTCGATGCGGATCAGGGCTTCGGCGCGAATCAGGTCGCACGCCGGGCCAAACAGGGGATGGCCGCGCTCGACCGCCCGCATTTCGACTCCGTCGACGGCGTCGATCGCGCGCTTGAGGATTTTTGGGTCGACGACCTGCACCCCGCCGCCGTCGGCCCGGAAGCCCTTGTCGCCGACGATCAGCGACAAAGCGACCGCGTCGATCCTCAGGATCAGCGGCCATTCCTGGGTCACGATATGAAGCAACGCGTCGATGCTGTCGGTCTCGACCGCGGCAATCACCGCGGCGTGGATCGAGGCGACGGCGCCAGAATGGCCGCGGGCGAAGGCGATCAGGTCCTGGTTCGCCTCCTCGGCCGCGCCGAGCCGCTGCCGCAGGTGCGCAACCGCGCGCTCCTCGAAGGGAATGACCGTCGCCATTTGAAGCTCAGGATACCTCGGCGGCGGTTAATTTCCTACTGAGTGGCGCCGGTATCGTTCCGAGCGAGGCCGCCTCGAGCCGCCGTGAAAAGGCGAACCAGGCGCCCCACACCGCCGCGCCGCCGACCAGGTCGACAGCATAATGTCCGCCGAACGGCAGGGTCGAGACGAGCATCAGAGCAAAGCACGCCAACGCGGGCCAAAAGACGATCGGGTGCTTGCGCCACATGGCGACCGCAATCAGCCCCATGATCGTGTGGAACGACGGGAAACAGACGACGCCGCCGATCGAATCAACCTGGAGCACCGGATTCGCGCCGTCGTAGAATTTCTCGAAGCTCGGCCAGAAATGCCGGATCGAGACCTTCGGCAGGCGGGCGATCAGCTCGGGCGGCGCCCACGACCCGAGGCCCTTTGCCGGCGTGATCGCCGAGATGAGGCAGGTGATTAGCACCGTGCCGATGAAGCAAAAAGCCGCGCGCCACACCTCGAGCCGGTCGCCGAGCAGGGCGAGGACGATCATGCCGAGGTAGAGAAACGGGATCGTGTCGAAATAGGCTGCGGACATGGCGGACATCAGCCATTCGGGCTGGCGCGTGAGCCAGTCGATCACCGCCAGGCCGTCGAACCCCAACATGCCGTCCAGCGCCTGGAGCCGCCCATCGGCCAACGGAAAATGCAGGTGCAAGCCGACAATCGCGACAACCGCGGAGGCCAGGCCGCCCAGCCAGGAAAGGCCGAGCGCGCCAAGCCCGTCACCGATGCGCGACAGGCGGCGGCGCACCCGGAAGATGCGCGCGACGGCGAGGAATGCCGCGGCGATGAAAGCAAGCTCCGGCGTCCCGCTGGCGTCGACGCGAATGGCCGACGATATCACCATGACGAAGGCGATCGCGATGCTGAGGCCGGTGAGCCACAGGCTGGCGCGCCGAAAGAGCTCGGCCGCTTCGACCACCGGCGCCGCTTGAGTGCTGTCCCCGTCCACAGCCGCTTCCTACGGGCG
>DATEIK010000097.1:0-3413 GCA_035279065.1 Sphingomicrobium sp.
GAGGGGGTTCAGGGGGTGGGGCTCTTTGGCCGGTAGGTCTGGTCGGCGGTCGGGAAGCTGCGGTCGCGCACTTCCGACGCATAAGCGGCGGCGGCCTCGCCGATCCGCGAGGCGAGGTCGTCGAACCGCTTCACGAAGCGCGGCGTCCGCTCGAACAAGCCGAGCATGTCCTCGGTCACCAGCACCTGGCCGTCGCATTCGGCGGAAGCGCCGATGCCGATGATCGGCGCTCCGACGGATCGCGCGACATCGGTCGCGATCTGCTCCATCACACCTTCGACGACGATGCAGAAGGCGCCGGCATCGTCGACCGCCCTGGCGTCGCGGACGATCTTGCCGGCTTCCTTCTCCTCTTTCCCGCGCGCGCCATAGCCGCCGAGGATGTTCACCGCCTGCGGCGTGAGGCCGACATGGCCGATCACCGGGATCCCGCGGTGGGTCAGGAACTCGATCGTCGGCGCCATGGCTTCGCCGCCCTCGAGCTTGACCGCCGCGCAACCGGTTTCCTTCATGATCCGCGACGCGCTTGCGAAGGCCTGCTCGGGCGAGCCTTCGTAGGATCCGAACGGCATGTCGACGCCGACGAGCGCGTGCCAGCTGCCGCGCACGACCGCCGCGCCATGCGCGCACATCATCTCCATCGTCACTGGGATGGTCGAGGGCAGGCCGTAAATCACCTGGCCGAGGCTGTCGCCGACCAGCAGCATGTCGCAATGCGGGTCGAGCAGCTGCGCCATCCGCATGGTGTAGGCGGTCAGCATGACGATCGGCTGCTCGGTCCTGCCGTCGACCTTCCGCGCCCGGATCGAGGGCGCGGTCATCCGCTTGCCCGGCACCGGCGACGGGGTCGCGCGGCTGGTCGACGTGTCGATGGTGAAGGTCGACATGGCGGCGCCCTTAGCCGCTTTGCTGCGCCGCGGCAAAAGCCGAGCGCTTCAGCCTAGCGCAGCCACCCGCGCTGCCGCGAATGCCGGGCGAACCAGAAGATCGTCCAAGTGATGATGACGACGATCACCGCCATCGCGATCTCGGCCGTGAGCAACAGGTCGCGAAGCTGCGGGACGAGCAGCAGCCCGGCGAACCACACCACCACCGCGGCAAGCGCGACCATCAACGCCGGCTCGGCGGCCTTGCGGCGGAGGATTAGCAGGATCGCCCCGATGGCAACGGCTGCGCCGGTCAGGCCGAACGCACCGCTGACCCACGCCGGCTCGGCCTCGTAAAGCGCGCGCTCGTCGAGCGCCAAGGTCGCCGGGTCGGTCGTCAGGTGAACGAAATAGCCGAAACAGACCAGCAGTCCGAACAGCAGCGACACTATCGCAGCCACGATGAACCAGCGCGCCACCGGCCGCGGCGTAAAGCGTTCGTCCATGTCCCCCACCCCCTATTTGTCGGTGCCGAGCCGTTCCTCCCACTCGGCGCCTTGCGCGAGCGAGATCGAATCGAGCACCGCCGTGCTCTGGTCGCGAAGCACCGTGAAGGCGCGGCGGATCGCGCAAGTCGCCTCGTCGTGGCAATCGCCGCATGGCGCGTAGAAATTGACGCTGGCGCAGGACACGAGCGCGATCGGGCCCTCCATCGAGCGGACGATCTCGCCGAAGGAAATCTGTTCGGCCGGGCGTGATAGCTGATAGCCGCCCTTGGGGCCGCGCGCGCTCTTCACCAGCCCGGCCTTCTTCAAGTCGAGCATGATCAGCTCGAGATATTTGGGCGGGACTCGCTGCGTTTCGGCGATGCGGCTCAGCTGCACGGGCGCGCCGCCTTGCTCCTCGGCAAGGAACAGCAGGGAACGCAGCGCATAACGAGTTTTCTGGGCAATCATTCGTAGCGCGGAGCCTAGCGCCGCCGAGCGCCCCGCGCAAAGCCGGGCAATGAACACAACTTAATTCGCGCGCCACCAAGGTGAGAAGCACGGCGGCCTAGTGCGCGGCTCCGGCTCGATCCGGGCCCCAAATGCACGGAGAACTGAACTCATGAAACGCATCCTGATTGCTTCCATTGCCGCATTGAGCGTCGCCGCCACGCCGGCGCTCGCGGTCACCACCTCGACCACGCCCGCGGCCAAGACCGCGGCCAAGCAGAACAAGGCCCAGCTCAAGGCCGCCAAGGCCTCGCAGAAGGCGTCCGCGAAGTCGGCCAAGCTCGCCGCCAAGACCGCCAAGAAGACCGGCTGAGCGGGTCACCGCTCGACCGTCCGCCCGGCGCGCACCCCCTGTTGCGCCGGGCGGGCACCCTTCCCGCGCACACGCGGGGAATGAACGCCATTTAACCTTGCAGCCACGGCGATGAGAGCCGGCCAAGCTTAACGGCACGCTCCACCCCCGGCGTTCTGACGGGACTTGAGGAGGAAGACATGAAGGCATTGTTCGCTTCCGTCGCGGCACTCGGGCTGCTCGCCAGTCCGGCGCTCGCCGCGTCCACCCCTTCGACCAAGACGGTCACGACCAAGTCGGGCAACACCAAGGCCACGACGACGGTTTCCACCAAGGGCAATTCGACGACGGCCAAGACGACCATGACCAAGACGGCCACGGCGAAACCGCACCACAAGGTCAAGCATCACGCCAGGAAGGCCAAGCACAGCACCAAGATGGCCGCGAAGACCACCAAGGCGCCCGCGAAGCCCAAGGCCTGACGGGTAGGCTTCCGTGCGGTGCATAGCTCGACTCCCCTCCCCAGTGTGTCCCGCACGGAAGCCGCTTCTTCCAAGCGGCGCCAATTGTTAGATAGCGCACCTTCCGGAGGGACCATGGGCCGAAAGATCCTGCTCGTTGAGGACGACCGCGAGACTGCTGCCTATCTCAGCAAGGGGCTGAGCCAGGAAGGGCACAGCGTCGAGCAGGCGACCAACGGGCAGGACGGCCTGTTCCGCGCGACCGACGGCACCTTCGACCTCGTCATCCTCGACCGCATGCTGCCGGTGCTCGACGGCCTGTCGGTGCTGAAGGCGCTGCGCGCCGCGCATATCGAGACACCGGTGCTGATCCTCTCGGCCCTAGCTTCGGTCGGCGACCGGATCGAAGGCCTAGAGCACGGCTCCGACGATTATCTGGTCAAGCCATTCTCCTTCGCCGAGCTGCTCGCGCGCGTGAACGCGCTGCTGCGCCGGCGGGAATCACGGGTCGATCCGGCCGACCATCGGCTGAAGGTCGGCGATCTCGAGATCGATCCCTTGTCGCGGACGGTCAAGCGGGCTGGCAAGAAGCTCGACTTGAAGCCGCGCGAATATCTGCTGCTCGAATATTTCGCCCGCAATGAGGGGCGGGTCGTCACCCGCACGATGCTGCTCGAGCAGGTGTGGGACTATCACTTCGACCCGGGCACCAACGTCATCGACGTCCACGTCAGCCGCCTCCGCCGCAAGCTCGAGGATGGGTTCGAGAAGCCCCTACTGCACACGGTGAGGGGCGCGG
>DATEIK010000098.1:0-5372 GCA_035279065.1 Sphingomicrobium sp.
GCTTTCCTCCCAATCGGGCGAGTATGCCCGATCACTGGGCCGCCAGTTCTGCAAGGACCGGCGGCCCTTCTTTTAGCGGCGAACGACGCCTAAGGGCCCGGCCGTGCTCTATCTGATCATCAAGGCCGGGATTTCCGGCGCAATTGTCGCCGCCGTATCGGAGATCGCGCGCCGTTATCCGGGCTGGGGCGGGCTGCTGGCATCGCTTCCGCTGACCTCGCTGCTGGCGATGATCTGGCTCTATCGCGACAGTTCCGATGCAGAGCGCGTTGCTCAACTGTCGGTGAGCACGATCTGGTTCTTCGTGCCGTCAGTGCCCTTGTTCATCGCGCTGCCGCTGCTGATCCGGTCAGGGATCGGGTTTTGGGCGAGCATGGCCATCGTCGTCGCGGGAACGCTCGCGCTCTACGCGCTGATGTTCTGGGCCGCGCCGAGACTGGGGCTGAAGCTGTGAGACAAGCCGTCGTCCTTCTCTCCGGGGGACTCGATTCGATGGTTTGCGCGGCGCTCGCGCGCGAGGCCGGGTTCGAAGTCGTCGCGCTGACCGTCGATTACGGCCAACGGCATCGCATCGAGCTGGATTCGTCACGCGTGATCGCGGCGCAATTGGCCGACCGGCATGTCGTCCTGCCGCTCGACCTCACCGCGTTCGGCGGGTCGGCCCTGACCGATAATATCGCTGTTCCAAAGGACGGCGTCAGCGACGGAATCCCCGTAACCTACGTCCCCGCGCGCAACGCCATCTTCCTCAGCCTCGCGCTGGGCCTCGCCGAGGCGAGCGGGGCGCGCGACATCTTCATCGGGGTCAACGCGATCGATTATTCGGGTTACCCGGATTGCCGGCCCGAGTTCATCGCCGAATTCCAGAAGCTCGCCGGGCTTGCGACCAAGGCCGGAGTGGAGGGCGAGCCCTTCACCATCCACGCGCCCTTGCAGCACATGAGCAAGGCCGAGATCGCGCGCGAGGCCGAGCGGCTGGGGCTCGACGTGGGGCTCAGCCACAGCTGCTACGATCCGTTGCCCGACGGGCGGCATTGCGGAGAATGCGATGCGTGCCGGCTGCGCGCCAGGGGCTTCGCCGAGGCGGGCATCGCCGATCCGACGACTTACGCATGACAAGGCCCTCAACCCGCTCGCCTGCGGCGAGTCGACCCTCTCCCGCAAGCGGTAGAGGGTATTCCGTCAAGGAATGTTTCCTGACCCTCCAGGGCGAAGGCGTGCAGACGGGCAGCCGCGCCGTCTTCCTGCGCTTTGCCGGCTGCAACCTGTGGTCGGGCCGCGAGGAGGACCGGACGAGCGCGCAGTGCAATTTCTGCGACACCGATTTCGTCGGAACCGACGGGGAGGGCGGCGGCAAGTTCGCGGGCGCGGCGGCGCTGGCCGACCATGTCGCGGCGCTGTGGGGTGAGGCCGAGCGGCCGCTGGTCGTGATCACCGGCGGCGAGCCTATGCTCCAGCTCGACGACACTCTGGTCGAAGCGCTGCACGAGCGCGGGTTCCGGATCGCGGCCGAGAGCAACGGCACGCTGCCGGCGACGCCCGGCATCGACTGGCTGTGCGTCAGCCCCAAGGCCGGGACGGACGTGGTTCAGCGTTCCGGCAACGAGCTGAAGCTGGTGTGGCCGCAGCACGGCATCGACCCGGCGGAACTCGAAAGCTGGGATTTCGAGCATTTCCTCGTCCAGCCGATGGATTGCGCGGACGGCGAGGGGGCGCGGCAGGCGGCGATCGTGCTGGCGATGGAACGGCCGCGCTGGCGCCTGTCGCTGCAGGCGCACAAGGTCCTCGGACTGCCTTAGACGCTATTCCGTCGAGTTCGACGGCGCCGTGGTGTTGGTCGCGGGCTCATCGGCCGGTCGCGATGGAGCGGGCTTGGCGGCCGACGGGCGCGGCGTCGACTTGGTGGCGTTGCCGGTGTTCGCGGCGAGGTTCTCGGTCTCGGTATAATTCACGTCCGCGGCCATGTTGGCGGCATCGCCTGTCACCGCGTCGATCGCGGTCACGTCGTTGGAGACGATGTCCTCGGCGGTGAGGTTCTCGTCGACGTTCTGGCTATTGTCGGTCTGGTCGTTGTTGCCGCAGGCGGTAAGCGCCAGCGCGGCTCCGGCGATGATGATCAGGGCTCGCATGGACCGGGCCTTAGGCAATCTCGCTGGCCAAAAAAAGAGGCTGCCGGACGAACCGGCAGCCCCTTGAAATGGCAACGCCTCCTGAAGTTCAGGAGGCGTAGCAATTACATCGCGTTGTTGGCCGCAGAATTGGCCGCCGCATTCGCAGCATCCGCCGCGTTGTTGGCGTCTTCCGCCGCGTTCATGGCCATGTTGGCGTCCGTCGCGTTCATGTCGACGGCGTTCATGTCCGTGGCATTCATGTCCGTCGCGAGGTTCTCGTCGACGTTCATGGTGTTGTTGGCTTCGTTGTTGCTGCTGCAAGCCGCAACCGCCAGGGCCGCACCAGCGACCAGGATAAGAGCACGCATTCAAGACTCCCTAATTATTGCGATCTGCAGGGGTTTCCCCCGGCGCAAATCGCGCGGACAATAGTCTGAAGCGCGCGCTTCCTTCAAGAGACTTTGCACGGAACTTCCAAGCCCTTGAGAAAAGCGGGGAAACTGCGCTTCAAGGCCGCATCAACCCGTGTCAGTGGCATTTGTTTCCCATATTCGGCGAGGCTGGTGACCCCGAAATCGGTGATGCCGCAGGGCACGATACCCCGGTAATGTGACAGGTCGGGGGCGACATTGAGCGCGAAGCCGTGAAGCGTCACCCAACGCTTCACCCGCACGCCCAGAGCGCCGATCTTGGCCTCCTCGTCGCCTTCGCCGACCCAGATGCCGATACGCCCCTCGGCCCGGTGCGCATTAACGCCGAGCAGAGCCAAAGCATCGATCATCCACCCTTCGAGGCAATGGACGAAGCGGCGGATGTCCTTTGAGCGCTTTTCGAGGTCGAGCATCACGTAGCCGACACGCTGGCCGGGACCGTGATAGGTGTAACGCCCGCCGCGCCCGGCTTCGTACACCGGCAAGCCAATGGCGTTCGTGAGTTCGACTGGGTCGGCGCTCGTACCCGCGGTGAACAAAGGCGGATGCTCGAGCAGCCAGATGCATTCGCTCGCGTTTCCCTCCCGGATCATGGCGGCACGCTGTTCCATGAAGGCGAGCGCGTCCTCGTAGGGGACCGGCGCCTCGGAAACGCGCCATTCGATGTCGGGCGAAATGTCCACGGCGCGCGAGATGGTCCGGCCGTGGCGCCGGGGCAAGTGCGTTGCGCGAAGCCGCTCCGCTCCGCATAAGGCGCCGGCAACGGATACTGAGGGGAAAAGCGTGGCCAAATTGTCGATCTCGCAAGCCTGGGACGAAAGCCGTGCCGTGCTCGCTCGCGACGGGAAGCTGATCGGCACGGTCGCGCTGGCGCTGTTCGTGCTTCCGGGGATCGTCCTCGACCTCACCATGCCGGAGGCGCCCGCCGGCCAGTTCCCGCCGGCAGGCCCATGGATGGCGATCGCCGCCGTGGCGATTCTCATCTCGCTCATTGGGCAACTGGCGATCATCCGCCTCGCGATGGGCCCGCATTTGACGGTGGGCGAAGCCATCATCCACGGCGCGCGGCGGCTGCTTCCCTATCTCGGCGCAGCGCTGATCTGGGCGCTGCCGCTGACCCTCGCGATCGGTTTGCTGTTCGCGTCGGCCGGGTCCGATCCCGAGCATCCGTCGACCGCGGCGGCGCTCGGCCTGATCCTTGCCGGCCTGGTCGGCATCTATCTCGCGGTGCGGTTCCTGATGATGTCGGCGGTCGCCAGCGCGGAGGGGAGCGGCCCGCTCGCTATCCTCCGCCGCAGCTGGGACATCAGCGGCGGCAATTGGTGGCGGCTGTTCGGCTTCCTGTTCATGTTCGCGATCGGGGCAATCGTGCTGCTGTGGGCGGTCGGAACGGTCACCGGCCTGCTCGCCCAGCTTGCGTTCGGGTCGATCGCGCGGATGACTGCCGGCGGCCTTATCGTGATCATCGTCTCGCAGCTAATCAGCGCGCTGATTTCGCTGACCTTCTTCGTGATGCTTGCGCGGCTCTACACGCAGCGCGGCGCCGGCGCTCAGGCGAGCGTTCCCAGCAGCGGCACCTGAGGCGCGCAGTCTTTCGGCAGGAAACCCAACAGCCGCGGGTCGGGGAAGCGCTCGATCGCCCGCTTGTACGGGGTGAAACCGGCGCGGCGATAAGCGCCGAGCGCGGCCGGGTGGTCGAGCGAGCAGGTGTGGACGTGGACGCGCTCGACTCCTTCGCGCCAGGCGCGGTGGACGGCTTGGGCGAGGAGCCACTTGCCATGGCCCTGCCCGGCGAGCTCGGGCACGAGGCCGATGAACGCGAGCTCGCATTGGCCGGGCTCGCGGAAGTCGAGCTCGAGCATCCCGACGACGGACTCCACCGCCGCGACCTCGAACAATTCGACCCGGGGGTCGAGGATGATGGCGCGGAGCTTGTCGTCGTCCATGACGAGGCGCGAGAACCACAGCCACGGGCTTCCGACCTTGCGGAACAGGGCGCGATACTGTTCGGGCGCGGGATCGGCGACGTGGCGCAGCTGCAGGGTCGAATGCGGGATGCCGGGCACGGGCTTATCGCGCATCTCGAGATAGGTAACGACCGCCGCGAGCTCGCCGTCGGGCACAGCCTCGTAGCTCATGCCCACCTCGCCAGCGGGGGGAGGCTCATCAGGATGGCATCGATATTGCCGCCGGTCTTGAGGCCGAACAGGGTCCCGCGGTCGTACAGCAGGTTGAACTCGACATAGCGGCCGCGGAATTCGAGCAGCCGCTCGCGGTCGGCCTCGTCGAACGGCGTGTCCATGCGTTTTCGCACGAGCTCCGGGAAAATGTCGAGGAACGCCTCGCCGACATCCCTGGTGAAGGCGAAATGGGCGTCGAAATGCCCTTCCAGATGGTCGTAGAAGATGCCGCCGACGCCGCGCGGAACGCCGCGGTGAGGCAGCCAGAAATATTCGTCGGCCCACTTGGAAAAGCGCGGATAGAAGGTCGGGTCGTGCGCGGCGCAGGCGGCGCGCAACCGCGCGTGGAACGCCTCGGTGTCCTCATCATAGGGGATCGCCGGGTTCAAATCCGCGCCGCCGCCGAACCAGCGCTTCGTTGTCGTCAGGAAGCGGGTATTCATGTGCACCGCGGGAACGTGCGGGTTCGCCATGTGCGCGACGAGGCTGATGCCGGTGGCGAAGAAGCTCGGGTCCTCCTCGGCGCCGGGGATCGATTTCGCGAACTCGGGCGAGAAGGTGCCGCCGACGGTCGAAACGTTGACTCCGACCTTCTCGAAGACCTGGCCGGCCATCTGGCCGCGCACGCCGCCGCCGCCCGGCTCGCCGCT
>DATEIK010000099.1:0-2865 GCA_035279065.1 Sphingomicrobium sp.
GCCGGTCGCGCGGTCAGCTTCAACGGACGTTAGCTGGCCGCCACCGTTACTCGGACGGGCCGCCCTCGGTGCGTGGGAAGCGACGCGCGCCGTGGACTACCGCGAGGATCTAGACGGCGTCGGGCGTCACCCGGTAGACGATGCGGTAGGCGCCCTCGATCACCTCGCGGATCGTCGGCCGCGCGAGTTCCGGGACCACGCGTCCCGATAACGGGTAGTCGTGCAGCCGCCGGACCGCGGCGACCAGGCGCTCGCCGACCACGCGCGCGTAGCGCTCGGAGTCCTGCGCGATGTACGCGCGGATCTCGCGCAGGTCGTCCCGGGCCGGGCGCGTCCAGACGACGCGCGTCACTCGCCGGCGAGGAACTCGCGCTCGATGTCGTGGTGCGGGACCACGTCGCCGCGCTCGGCGGCGTCGAGGCCGCGGGCGACCTTCGCCAGGAAGTAGAGGCGCTCCATCACGTCCTCGACGGTGGCGTCGTCGGGGACTTGGTCGAGGGCCTCACGGAGCAGTTGCTTGGCGGCGGAAGAGGGCATGGCATGCCGGAAGATGATACCGAAGTGTGCCAGTGCCGGCCGGCCTTGGGCAAGAGCTCGTGGCCAGCTAACGCCTTGAGTTAAGCTGCCGCGCCCCGACCAACCAAGCGCGCGGCATTGGTGCGCAACGTACCATGATGACCAGGCGCCTAACAGTGATGCGGGTCGCGCGGTCAGTTTCAACGGACGTTAGCTAGCCGCCACGCAGGTCGTTATCCCGGTTCGCGTATCGTAATACTGTGCGTGCGTCCGTCCGCGAGGCCTTCCACGTCGGCCGCCCCGAGCTGGAACCACCACTCGCGCCGGTCCGGGTCGTAGTAGCTGAAGGTGAACGCCTCCTCGAGCGCTTCGTACCCGCCAGAGTAATTGGGAGACTGGAACACGTCGCTCCCCTCAAGCTCGCGCCAGTCGGGCTGGGACGCCATCCAGGACACGATCTCAGACGCGAGCGCACGGAGCTCTGAGTCAACTGGTAGCTGCATGCGTAAGCGATGTAGATGGCTGTGGCTAGCTAACGCCTTGAGTTAACCTGCGAGCGCCTAACTAGACGGGCTCGCGATGCTGACGTCAAGATACCTGGTGCGGGCGAGAGACCAGATGCTGCGCAGCGCTCGGCAGGTTCAACGGACGTTAGCCTGCCGGACCGAGATACCGCCTCAGGAAGTCTCGAACGCGCGCCTCGTACTCCGCCGAGTGCGTCGCATGAAAGTCGTCGTGTCCCGCGCCCGCCACGACCCACAACTCCTTCGGCGCTCTCGCGGCGGCAAAGAGGCGGCGCGACTCCGACAGCAGCGTACGGGGGTCGCGTTCGCCGGCGATGACGAGAACCGGCGCCCGGACGCCGCGGATCGCGTCGATCGGGCGGAGTGCGTCAGCGCCGAAGCCGGTCCAGAACCGGAGCTGTGCGGTGAGGCCGATCGCGAGCGGCGGCCCGAGCGCGCCGAGCCGGATGCGGAGCCGGTCGCCGACGGCTTCGCCGATCGTCGGGTAGACCGCCTCGAGTACCAGCGCGTCGACGGCGAGCGGCGCAGGGCCGAGCAGCGCTGCAGCCCCGCCGAGCGACCAGCCGACGGCGGCGACGCGCTCGTTAGGTTCGCGGGAGCGCAGGTACGCGAGGGCCGCGCGGGCGTCCTCCGATTCGCGCGCGCCGAAGGTGATCACCGGCCCCGGGCTTTCGCCGTGCGCTTGGAGATCGACCAGCAGTACCGCTCGGCCGTCGGCATGAACGAACCGTGCACGGCTGAGCATCGTCGTGCGGTTGCCGCGGAGCGGATGGAGGAACAGCACTGCGCCGGCTCCCGGACGGCCCGGCGCAAACCAGCCGTGGATGGCGCGGCCCGAGCTCACCGGAATCGTAACGCTCTCGGCGTTGAGATCGGGTGGCGCGGCGCCGACGCGCTGCGGAACAGGGCGGCCCAGGAACCAGCCGGCCACACCGAGGACAGCGAACGCGCCGACGAGTAGTCCCGCCGCGAGCCAGATAGTTCGCTTCCGCACTCGCGTCACTCGAATCGAATCGAATGTGTGTGGCAGGCTAACGCCTGAAGTTGAGCTGCAAGGGCATCTCACAAGATGCAGCGCCGCAGGCGCTGCCTCCATAGCGCCCTTGGCAGCTCCAACGCACGTTAGGTGGCCGGCGAAGCGATCCAGCCCAACCCGTCGCAATCGGGGCAGACAACTTTGCTAATAAACCAGCCGGACCCTGAACAACGCGAGCAGCTGATTGCATTCGTTGGTCGGGTCGGCAACAACGATCGAACCTCTGCCATCCTCTCGCTCGCGATAACTAGCGACGCTGTACGTTCATGCTCGTCTGCCGGGCGCCACTCGGGGGCCGGGGCAGCCGGATCGTCCCAATGCTCATCGGGTCGAACCCAAACTTCACCGTTTCCGCGAAGAATCGCTTCGGTGCCGATCGTCCCGAAGAGATAGAGGGCGTCCAACTCGCGCAGCCAACCGCTCCCGTCAGATCCGCGTTCATCGTGGGTCCGCCACTGCTGATCGCGAAGTCGGTAGTACCACAGATCCATTCCGACGCCCTCTGGGAGCGGACCGCCCGCTGCGACTTTCGCGAAGAACTCTTTGCGACTGGCCTCGAACATCGGTCGTGCGTGTTCTTCCACACTCCAGGTGTTTCGACACGCGCACCCCTGCACCGGGCAGGTGATCCAACCATCGGTGGGGTACGGATACACCGCTGGGTGCATTAGGTGGTTGCCCCAGACATGGCCGCATTGCGGGCACGCCTCGGTCAAAGCCGCAGGGCCAGACACTTTAGCGACACTTGGCATGAATTGAACAGTCTGTGGCCACCTAACGCCTCAAGTT
>DATEIK010000100.1:0-5901 GCA_035279065.1 Sphingomicrobium sp.
AAAGGGCGCCCGCACCTGTTCAATCAAGGACGTCAGTAAGCGGCGATGCCATTCGGCGTCCCGAGTCCAGTCGGGCCGTCGAAGCCGACAGCGCCGGTGCACAGATAGGTGCCCCCGCAGCTGCCGTTGCTGCCGCTCGTCACGTCGAAGTGCGACGTCGACTTGTAGAGATTGGTGTTGTTCGAGTCCGATACGCCGTTCACCCCGTAGATGCCGGCGATCAACGGGGCGGCGACGCTGGTGCCGCCGAAGATCATCCAGCCGCTCGTGGTCGACCCGGTCGGCCCGTACACGGCAACGCCGGTGCTCGGGTTGGCGACAGCCGACACGTCGGCGACGGTGCGGCGCGTGCACAGCGCATCGTGCTGCCACGTCGGTTTCGCATAGACCTTGCTGCAGCCGCTGCCGGCGCCGTTCCACACGCTTTCGTTCCACCCGCGGGTATTCGACGCGCGCGTCAGGCTGGTGCCCCCGACCGCCGTCACGTGGGGCGATGAAGCCGGGAACTGGACGCCATAGCCATAGTCGCCCGAGCTGACGGTGATCGCGACACCAGGGTGGTTGTAGGCGCTCTCGTAGCTGCTGGTGTATTGCTCCCCGCCGCCGTAGCTGTTGGAGATCGCCTTGGCGCCCAGCTTGTAGGCAGTGTTCACACCGGCCGCGAGGTTGTTCAGGTAGCTGTCCTTGGTCTGGACCAGCAGGATCTTGCAGTTCGGACACATCGCGCTCGCCATGTCGAGGTCGAGCGCCTGCTCCTGCGCCCAGCCGGTGTTGGCGCGCGGATAGCTGCCCTGGACGCCGCTCTGGTTGACCTTCTTGAAGCAACCGTTCGCGGTGGTGCACGGCGGCAGGCCGTATTGCGCGCGATAGACGCCGAGGTCGCGCTCGGCGTTGGCGTAGCCATAGGCGTCGACGATGGCGATCGTGTAGCCCGAGCTGCCGCTGCCGGTCACCTTATAGGCGCTGCGTAGGTCGGCCGGACCGTAACCTTGCGGGACGGCGAGGCGATTGAGGTTCGGCTGCGCGCCCTTGCCCGGCCAAATCCTGCCGGCTGAATCGGTGACGACCTTGGCAAAGCAGCGCGCCTCGTTGACGCTGGCGGTCGCGCCGCACACGTTGCGCGCGAAGATGTTGCCATAACGTTCGATCAGGCTGGGACCGGCCGTTGCAGGCGCCGAGAAAGCCGGGATCATTGTCAGGGCGATGACTGCCGCCCAGGTTCGCAACTGCATGATTTCGCTCCACAAATTCCACGTGTCCAAGGTTGAGCGTGACAAAGAAGGGTAAAAAATCAACCAACGCCGGCGCGGTTTGCCGGATCGGTTGCACGGCTCAGCCCGCAAATTCCACATTTCGTCGTTAATACAATATTTTACACCTCGTCCCGAGCTGGGACTCGTCGCCGATCGCATGCGCAGACGATTGCCGAGGCGCCTCGCGAATGGCATTCCTCGCCCGCATGGTGTGGGCGCTTCTCGTTGGAATCCTTGGGTTGTGCGCGTTTGCGACCGTGGCGGAAGCGCGTCCGCCGCTGGCCGATCCGATCGCGCTCAACATCGGCATCAACTGCCAGTGGCAGCAGGGCTGCATGAAGACCCAGTCGAAGGCAATGAAGCGCGCGCTCAAGTTCGTGAAAAAGGAGCAGCCGCCGCTGTGGCGGGTGCAGCTGTGCAACCGCAATGCCGGGCGCCAGCGGTTGCGGGTCGACTGGGTCGGCTTCGACAATTGCATCCGCAACACGGTGCTCCGGCCGATCCCGGCACGCGCGGTAAAGCCGGCGCCGCGAATTTCGCGCAAGAAAGCTCGGCGGCTGACCGAGAACGCGCCGCCGGCACCCGCCGCGACTGCGCACGGCCCGGGCGAGCGGGGTCAGTAATTACCGATCAGTGAGGCTTGCCAGCCGAAGCTCCGTCAGGAGCGAAGGCTGGTGGAGCCGAGGGGGATCGAACCCCTGACCTTCGCAATGCCATTGCGACGCTCTCCCAGCTGAGCTACGGCCCCGTTCCCGCGCCTTTAGGCGGAACTTTCCCCTCGCGTAAATCCCCAAAAATCGCCTTGGCGCAACGGTTCAGCCCGCCTCGCCGCCGCGACGCACGCGGGCGATGACCTCAGCGAGGTTCGGTCGCTGGCCCTGCGCGAGCAGGCTGGCGCGGAACAGCCGCGCGACGAGCACCAGTGACGCCGCGGTGAAGACCGCGAGCAGCAGGCCGCTGCCGATCACTTCCCAGGTTGGGATGCCCATGCCGAGCCGGGCAAGCACGGTGAACGGCGTCCACAGCGGAACCCAGGTCAGGACCTCGACGAGGATGCCGGTGCGTCCGGCGACGATCGCCTGGAGGAGGAAGGTGACGGGCATCAGGATCGCGAGCATCACCGGCATCAAATAGCCCTGCGCCTCGCGCATCGAATCGCTCATCCCGCCGATGGCCAGGAACAGCACCGAGATGGCGATGTAGCCGGCCAGGAAGAAATAGATCATCGCGATGATCGTGCCGGGCGCGGTGAGCGGCGCGAGCGCCGGACGAATGAGGTCGGCAATGACGCCGTGGGTCGCATAGCCGGCGATCGCCCCGCAGGCGGTCCAGGCGAGGATCATCGACAGACCGACGCCGATCGTGCCCAGGAGCTTGCCGTACATCAGCTCTTCGGGGCTGACGCAGGCGAGCACCGTTTCGAGCAGCTTGTTGGAGCGTTCTTCGACGGTCCCCTGGAGCATCCAGCTGCCCGACAGCATCAGGCTCATCATCAGGAGGTATGAGGCCGCGAGCGGCAGGATCGAGCGCACCAGCATCGCCTCCCGCGCACCCCCGCCGGGCGGCGGGCTGGAGATCGACAGGGCGGGTGCGATCACGCTGGCGGCTTGCGCGGCCTGCGGCGAAACGCCCTGGCTTTCGAGGAAGCGCGAGCGGAGGTCGCGGGTCAGAACGTCCTGGACGGCGGTGACGAAGCTCGGCCGCGCTTCGCTCCGCGCCCACAGCTGGACAACCGGGCTGGCGCCGAAGTCGCGGGGGATCAGGAGCACGTAATCGACGGGCTTGGCCTTGTCGTCGGCGGGCTTGAGATAGGCCTGCGCGGCGTTGCCGATGCGGTCGTCGGGCAGCTTGGAGAGCTCCGGCGGCGTCGCGATCATCTCGTAGCTGGGCTTGGCCGGCTCGTAATCGGGCGTCTCGGAAGACTTGACCCGGTCGATCCTGGCGAGCGCGGCCTTGACGCCGCCCGACGCGCGGAACTGGGCGATGTCGGCGGCGGTGTACCAGCGGTCGTGGCTGGCCCAGGGTGCGGCCGGATCGGCTTTCTCGAGCTTGTGGCGCTGGACGAAGCGCGAGAGCTTCTGGAGTTGCCGGCGATCGTCGTCGGCTGCGAAACGCTGTTCGATCGAGCGCGCCTCGGCGCCGCCCGTGCGGTCGATGACGATCACGCGATCGGAGGAATCGTCGCTGAGGAAACGCTGGGCAATGGGCCCAAGCGACAGCGCGAGGGGCAGGATCAGCAGCGTCATCCAGAAGCTGCGCATCGCGGTGATCTGGCGGAATTCGCGCGCCGCCACGATCAGGATGTTCTTCATGCGCGCGCCTCCGCCGGACCGACCATCTGCAGGAACACGTCGTGAAGGCTGGCCCGGCGCTCGTCGAACCGGCGCAGCGGGATCGAGCGTTCTGTGCAGGCTTCGAGCACGTCGCCGGCTGGAACGCCGGGCTCGAGCTGGACGTCCCATTCCTGCCACCCGTCCCTGGTCGGTCCGACGGGCTCGCAACTCTTGACGCCGGGAAGCGCGTTCAGCGGCTGCTTCGCCATCACCGACAGCCGGGCGGGAAGTTGCGCGCGGGCCTCGTCGAGCGTGCCTTCGAATTTCTTGCGGCCCCTGGCGAGCAGCAACAGCTTCTCGCACAGCCGCTCCGCGTGCTGCATGACATGGGTCGAGAAGATCACCGTGGTCCCGTTGGCCGATGCACGGCGGATCTCGTCCTCAAGCAAATTCTGGTTGACCGGGTCGAGGCCCGAGAACGGTTCGTCGAGGATAAGCAGCTTGGGCCGGTTGACGACCGCGGTCGCGAGCTGGACCTTCTGCGCCATGCCCTTCGACAGCTTGTCGATGGTCGAGCGGGCATTGTCGCCGAGGCCGAACCGGTCGAGCAGGACAAGGCCCTCGGTGCGGGCGTCGTTCGATGTCATGCCCTTGAGGCGGCCGAAATAGACGATCGTGTCGAGCGCGGTCATGTTTCGGTAGAGCCCGCGCTCCTCGGGCAGGAAGCCGATGTCGGGCGCGTTCTCGCGGCCCGGCGCGCGGCCGAGCACGGTGAGCCGCCCTGCGGTCGGGCGGATGATGTCGAGCGCCATGCGCAGGGTCGTCGTCTTGCCCGCGCCATTGCCGCCGAGAAAGCCGAACACCTGGCCGTCGGGGACGGCGAAGGTCAGTTCATCGACCGCCAGCGTGCGGTCAAAGCGCTTGGTCACGTTTTCGACGCTGAGCGCGCTCATTGCCGACCGCCGTCGGGCGATTGCCCGCTACCTGCTAATATCATGGATTCGCCCCAAATTTTGGCGAACCATGGCCGCTGGCGGACAGGCCTGCAAGGTCAGTTCTCGACAGCAGGGCGTCCTGCGTCTGCCAACGTCCGAGCGATGCTAGGAGTCGTCGTCCTCGCCAGCGGTCTCGACGCCGAGATCGTCGTCGCCGGTTTCGAGATCGACTTCCTCGTCGGCGCTGGGCTCCTCGTCTTCGTCGATCGCCAGGTCTTCGCCGGCGAGCTCCTTGTCTTCGGCGGGCTCCTTGTCCGGACTCGCCGCCGGCTCGAACGCCATCGGCTGCTTCGACTTCAGGACCGGTTCGGGGACCCACTCGGTGCCGCATTCGATGCAGTGCACCGGATTGTCGTTGGTCAGGTCATAAAAGCGGGTCGAGCACTTGGGGCAAGTGCGCTTGGTGCCCCATTCGGGCTTCACCATGAGGGTTTCAACTCCAGTAGAATAAAGTGTGCCGCGCGAGCGCGGCCGGCGTTCGGCGGCGCGCCTTGCCATAGCGATATGCCCCTGTCAAAGCGCGCGCCTTGGCCAAAGATAATGCTCCCGATCCGCCGAAAAAGAGCCTCGTCATCGCGGTCGACGGGCCGGCGGCGAGCGGCAAGGGGACCATCGCCCGCGCGCTCGCGCGGCATTTCGGCCTGCCTCACATGGACACTGGGCTGCTCTATCGCCAGGTCGCGCTCAACCTGTGGCGATGGGGCGGCGACCCGGGCAATGAGTTCGAGGCGCTGCGCGCGTGCCACGAGCTGGGCGTCGATCACGACGATCCCGAGTTGAGGAGCGAGCCGGTGTCGCGGATCGCTTCGGCCATCTCGGCCTATCCCGGCGTCCGCGCGGCCTTGCTCAAGCGCCAGCAGGATTTCGCGAAGCAGCCCGGCGGCGCCGTGCTCGACGGCCGCGACATCGGCACGGTGATCGCGCCCAAGGCCGACGTGAAGCTATTCGTCACGGCCTCGCCCGAAGTGCGGGCGAAGCGGCGCATGGGCGAGCTTCTGTCGCGCGGGATGCCGTCGCATTACGACGACGTGCTGATCGACATCCGCGCCCGCGACCAGCGCGACACGCATAGGGACATTGCACCGTTGAAGCCGGCCGACGACGCGATCCTGCTCGACACGAGCGAGCTCGACGTGGACGGCGCCGTCGCCGAAGCGATCCGCCTCGCAGAGGAGCGCATCGCGGCCTAGCGGCGCGGCCGGAGTAGGAAGACGACGTAGCCGCGGAAGGCGGGATTGGCCTTCAGCTCCGGCGGCTCGACCCAGCGCCCGTGCTCGACCAGCCCGACGCGGAACGGAATGGGGAACCCGCGCATGCGCTCGAAATAGGCTTCGTAGCCGGGGATCGTGCCACGTCCCTGGTAGGTCTGCACCACGACCT
>DATEIK010000101.1:0-4366 GCA_035279065.1 Sphingomicrobium sp.
GTGGGCATGGCCGAAGGGCGTCGGATGCTCGCCCGCTGCGACCAGCCCGGCGAAGTGTGCCATATCGACCAGGAACAGGGCGCCGACTTCGTCGCAGATTTGACGGAAGCGCGCGAAATCGAAATGGCGCGGATAGGCCGACCCGCCGGCGATGATCAGCTTGGGACGGTGCTCCTTCGCCAGGCGCTCGACCTCGTCGAAATCGACCAGATGGTCATCTTGCCGGACGCCATACTGGACCGCGTTGAACCATTTGCCCGACTGGGCGGGCGGCGCGCCGTGGGTCAGGTGCCCGCCGGCGGCAAGGCTTAGCCCCATGATCGTGTCGCCGGGCTTCAAGAGCGCCATCATCACCGCGCCATTGGCCTGCGCGCCGGAGTGCGGCTGGACGTTGGCGAAACCGCAGCCAAACAACTTCTTCGCGCGCTCGATCGCGAGGCTCTCGACCGCGTCCGACGGCGCGCAGCCCTGGTAATAGCGGCGGCCGGGGTAGCCCTCGGCATATTTGTTGGTGAGCACCGAGCCCTGCGCCTCGAGGACGGCGCGGCTGACGATATTCTCCGACGCGATCAGCTCGATCTGCGTCTGCTCGCGCTTCAGCTCGTCGTGGATGGCATCTTCGACCGCCGGGTCAGTCTCGCTCAGGCGGCTGGTGAAGAAGCCCTGCGGCACGCGATAGCTTTGGTCCCGGTCGAGCTCGGCGGCGCTTGCCATCAGTCTGACCCCTGCAATTCGTGGGAAAGTTGGTCGACGCGCCGCTGGTGCCGTCCCCCTTCGAAGTCGGCCGAAAGGAAGGCATCCACGCACGCCTTGGCCATGTCGGCGCCAATCAGGCGTCCGCCCAGCGCAAGCACGTTGGCGTCATTGTGCCGGCGAGCGAGCTCGGCCGAAAGCGGATCGTCGACCCGCGCGCAGCGGCACTTGGGCTCGCGGTTGACCGCGATCGAAATGCCGATCCCCGAGCCGCACACCGCGACGCCGCGCTCGGCACTACCGGCCGCGATCGCGTCGGCCAGCTTGCGGCCGTATGCGGGGTAATCGACGCTGTCCGGCCCGTTCGTGCCGAGGTCGGTGACGTCATGGCCTTGCTCGCGCAGCCAGCGTGCGAGCTCGTCCTTGAGGGCGTAGCCGGCATGGTCGGCGGCGAGGGCGATGCGCATCGCCAAAGCCTAGGGCAATGGCTGGGGATTCGCCAGTGCCGTCGCCCGTCTAAGTCTTGGCCCCATCCGTCGATGGACATTGGACGACGCGCCGTAAACCAATTCAATTTTATGTAAACTGTTGAACAGGGAGATCATCATGCGCGTTCTTTTCGCGATAGCGCTGCTTCTGGCCGCGCCGGGCACAGTGAGTGCTCAACAATCAACCGCGGAAGTCGATATCGCACCATTCGTCGCGCACGAAATCAATCCAAAGGTTCACCTGCTTGCGACGCCGGACGACTGGTACGCAGCGGCAATCGGCAATGTGATCCTGATCGAGCAGAGCGACGGTTTCGTGGTGGTCGACAGTGGCACCTCGGCCGGGAACGGCCGCGCGGTCGTCCGCTACGCAAAGTCGCTGGCGAACAAGCCGATCAAGGCGGTGATGATCACCCACTGGCACAACGATCATCCGCAGGGGATCTCGGCGATCCGCGACGCTTATCCCAAGGTCCGGATCATCGCGACGCGAGGCACCGAGGCGGGTATGCTGGGCCCCGAATCCTACGATGTCGGCTATCGGCCGGACGCCAAATTCGACCAGGCGTCATTGAAGCTGCTCCAGAGCAGCCAGGACAATTACCGCAAGGTGCTCGATGACCCCGCGACGCCGTCCGACCGCAAGGAGCGCATCAGAAAGGCGCTGGTCCAGTTCGACCAGATGAAGAAGGATTTCGTCGGCACCTATATCGTGCCGCCGACCGAGACGTTCGAGCGCGAGCTGGTCATCGGCGACCGCGAAATCCCCGTGCACATGATGTTCCTCGGCCGCGCCAACACCGAAGGCGACGCCATCGCCTGGCTGCCCAGGCAAAAGATCGTTGCGAGCGGCGACATCGTCGTTTCGCCCTGGCCCTTCGGCTTCGGCAGCTATTCGGGCGACTGGATCGAGACCCTGGGCAAGATCAAGGCGCTGGGCTTCACCACGCTGATCCCCGGACATGGAGCTCCGCAGAACGACGTGTCCTACCTCGACAAGCTGATCGCGGCGATGGGCGACCTGAGAACGCAGATTTTCCCGCTGGCCAAAGCAGGAATGAGCCTCGACGACGTGAAGAAGAAGGTCGATTTCTCGAAGTCGATCGCGCTGTTCGGAGACGCGCCGCGGGACAAGGCGAACGTCCAGAGCCTGTTTTTCGATCCGATGATCGGCAGCGTGTACAAGGAGGCGCTCGGGCGGCCGATCGTCCAGGGCGACCTCGACGGCAACCCGCCCGCGGAGGTCACCGATACGCCGCCGCCGTCGCGGGCGGTGCGTCACAAAAGCTGAGTCACCTCAGCCCCGCGGGTGAATGCCGACGCGCAGACCGAGACGGCGCAGGCGATTGTTGAGGACGGCGCGCGCGCCTTCGTCGACATAGTAAGTGACCATCATCGACACCCGCTCGCCGTCAGCGGCTGTGGTTTGCGCCGCGCTGTGCCAGCTGGCAGTCTTCGAGACGGGAAAGGCATAACCCGTCGCCGGCAGGAAGGGCATTTGCGTGGTACGCTCGGCGGCCGCCCCGCTTTCCCCCGCGTGAAAGATAGTCCCGATGTCGCGCTGTGACGCATCTGCCGGCAGGAAGAACTGGACGGTGATCGCCTTGGTCGAGACATCGCTGTGGATGCCGATGCGATAGCCGGGCTGGTCGCGCAGCAGGATCGGGACCGGATAGAGCCGGAGCCGCTCCACGGGCTTTTCGAAGCGATTCTCGAGCGCGCGGCGAAACTTTTGCTTGAACGCTCGCACCAGATCGTCCGAGCACAAGGCTTGGGCGACTGGCATCCACACCCGCCGCTGGCTGTCGGGCAGTCCCTGCAGCAACTCGGGATAAAGATAGAGGCGGAGGCGGGTGCTGCTTCCGTCGGAGCGCATCGCGTCGACGTGGCTCAACTCATGGTAGAAGCCCCGGTCGGGCATGGCCGCGAGGAGTGCGGCGTAGTTCGAATCATCGAACAGGCGCTGCATGGTAATGTGATCGAAGGGGTCGCTTTGAAGCTCGCTGCGCTCGATTGCCGCGACGAGGCTCTCGCGCACCGACCCTGATTGGGCCGTCGCGAAAGAACGGTGGAAAGCCTTGTTCATCGCGCTGCGCCGTCAGGCGGCCTTGCTGAGCTCCAGGCGGCTCCAGATCTCGACGAGCGCCTCGGTCAGGGTGTCCATCATGTCCGCGGTGTGTGTCGGTCCCGGCGTGAAACGCAGCCGCTCGGTGCCGCGCGGCACGGTCGGGAAGTTGATCGGCTGGACGTAGAGCCCGTACTCGGCAAGCAGCACGTCGCTGATCTTCTTGGCCTTGACCGGGCAGCCGACGAGCAGCGGCACGATGTGCGTGACGCTCGGCATCACCGGCAGGCCGGCGGACGCGAACTTGGCCTTGAGCATCGCTGCAGACTGCTGCTGCGCCTCGCGCTCGGCGGGCGAGACCTTGAGATGGCGGACGCTCGCCAGCGCACCTGCAACGAGCACCGGCGACAGCGAAGTGGTGAAGATGAAGCCCGGCGCGTAGCTGCGGATGCAGTCGATGACCGTCCGGTCCGCGGCAACATAGCCGCCCATCACGCCGAACGCCTTGCCCAGCGTGCCCTCGATCAGGGTCAGGCGGTGGGCGACGCCTTCGCGCTCGGAAATGCCGCCGCCGTGCTCGCCGTACATTCCCACTGCATGGACCTCGTCGAGATAGGTCAGCGCATTGTATTTGTCGGCGAGGTCGCAGATCGCGGCGATCGGCGCGATGTCGGCGTCCATCGAATAGACGCTTTCGAACGCGATCAGCTTGGGAACCCCCGGCCCGGCCTCGATGAGCAGCTCCTCGAGATGCTCGAGGTCGTTGTGCCGGAACAGTCGCTTCTCGCAGCCCGAGCTCTTGATCCCAGCGATCATCGAGGCGTGATTGAGCGCGTCGGAGAAGATGATGCAGCCCGGCAGCAGCTTGCCAAGCGTCGATAAGGCGGCCTCGTTTGAGACGTAGCCGCTGGTGAACAGCAGCGCTCCGTCCTTCCCGTGGAGGCTCGCGAGCTCCGCCTCGAGCTCGGTATGGTAATGGGTGTTGCCGCTGATGTTGCGTGTGCCGCCCGAGCCCGCGCCGACCTCGTGAAGCGCGGTCTCCATCGCTTCGACGACGGCCGGGTGCTGGCCCATGCCGAGATAGTCGTTCGAGCACCAGACGGTTATCGGCTTCGGCCCG
>DATEIK010000102.1:0-3669 GCA_035279065.1 Sphingomicrobium sp.
CCCCCACGAAAGTTAGACGGCCTCGACCGTCTCGACTTCAGGGACGTAGTGGCGAATGAGGCTCTCGATGCCGCGCTTCAGCGTGACCGTCGACGACGGACAGCCCGAGCAGGCGCCGTGCATCGACAGGTACAGCCGGCCATCGCGATAGCCCTTGTAGACGATGTCGCCGCCATCCTGCGCCACTGCTGGCCGTACCCGCGTTTCGATCAAATCCTTGATCTGGTCGATGATGTCGGCGTCCGCCGGGTCTTCTTCGATCGCCGATGGCTCATCGACGATGTGGATTCCGGCCGCGGTGCCCGGAGCGAACAGCGGCGCGCCGGTGACGAAATGGTCGAGCAGCGTCTCGACGACCAGCGGCTCGAGGTCAGTCCAGGACACGCCGGGCGCGGCGGTGACCGAGACGAAGTCGCGGCCGAAGAACACGCCTTCGACCATGCCGCTGGCGAACAACGCGCTCGCGAGCGGCGAAGCTTGCGCGGTCTCGACGTCCGCGAAGTCGCGCGTGCCCGCCTCCATCACCGTCTGGCCGGGCAGGAACTTGCGCGTCGCCGGGTTGGGCGTCTGTTCGGTGTGGATCAGCATGGCCGCGATGTGGCGCTACGCTCCGTTGGCTTCAAGGACTCTCGCCGTCCGCCTCGTCGACGAAACGCAGAATATCGCCCGGCTGGCAGCCAAGCGCTTCGCAAATCGCGTTGAGGGTCGAGAAGCGCACCGCGCGCGCCTTGCCTGTCTTCAGGATCGACAGGTTGGCGAGGGTAATGTCGACCTGCTCGGCCAATTGGCTGAGGGTCATGCGCCGGTCGTGAAGCACGTCGTCGAGCTTGACCTCGATCGCCACCGTCAGACGGTCCCGTCGAGGTCTTCGCGCATGAGCGTGCCTTCGGCGAACACCCGCGCGAGAATGAAGGTGAGCAGAACCGCAAGCCAGCCATTGACCGAGAAGCCCGCTTCGATATCGATCGGGTGGGCTTTCGTGGAAATGAAGCGCACGATCGCCGCCACGACCAGGCCGAGGAGCTGCAATCCCAGCAACAGCCACGCGATCGTGTTCAAACGATAGGCATTGGCGGCGACAAACGGATTGCCCGCCCGCACCGAACCGACCATCGTCAGCAGCCGCTTCAAAATGGCGTAGTTTATGGGAATTGTGACGAGCCCGACCACGGCGATCCCGCGCAGACCCCAAATGATCCGCTCCGCCGCCGCGCCGGGACTGAGATGGAGCGAAATCATGATCCATTCGCGTGTGGGCATGGCGAACAGGAGCACCAGGATTGCGGCGCCGATGAGCCAGTTGATCACCACCAGGATGCGCAACAGCACGTAGGCGATGGGCAGGGCGGCGGAATAGTGGCGGGGCATCGGATCTACCTTGTGACTCGTTATATCGATTATCGATAATACAGTCACCGAAAATCAGCAAGGCATTTATTGAAAATCGATATATCTAGACGTATGGGGCGCCCGCGACCACCCAGCGGCTGACTGCGAAGGCGGCGGCGAGGCAGATTAACGCCGCCCACCATTTGCCGGGGCGCATCGCCTCCGCCTGCGGGTCGAGCGCGGCCTTGCCGGTGATCATCGGTTTGGTGAGGTGGCGGCCGCGCAGGCGATAGTAAGCGATCGCGGCGAGGTGCAGCACGATGAGCAGCAGGATGACGTTGAACCACAGCTCGTGGATGTCGCGCGTGGTGTCCGACGCGTCCGAGCTGATCAGGTGCGAGAGCGGCCCAGCGTAGATGCCGTCCTCGTCCTGCGAGACGAGCCCGAGGCCGACCTGAATCGCGACCGCGATGAGCATCGCTAGGACGCTGAGCGCCCCGAGCGGCGTGTGGCCGATCCCCGTCCAGTCGCCGCGAAGATCGTCGCGAACGGCGCGCGGGCCCCGCACGAAATTGGCGAAGCGCGCGGTCGAGCTGCCGAAGAAGCCCCACAACAGGCGGAATATCAGCGCGGTCAGGATCGCGATGCCCGACCAGATGTGCCAGTCGGTATGGTGGTTCTTGACCGACCACCAGCTGAACAGGATCAGCGCGGCGAGAAGCCAGTGGAAGATGCGCGTCGGCAGGTCCCAGACACGCTGTTCGCCGGCCGAGCTCAGTGCTTCATCTCCGCCCGGTACTTGTCGTGGCACGCCTTGCACGCCTGGCCGAGCTGTCCGAAGCTGGTCTTGGTCGCGTCGACGTCATTGCCCGCGGCGGCCGAGTTGAACGCAGCGGCCGCTTTCTGGAAGGCTGCCAGCTTGGCAGCGACGTCCGAAGTGTTCTGCCAGATCTCGGGCTTGGCGCCGGTCTTGCCGGCGTCGGGACCGGTGCCGGCATGGAACCAGCCCGCCGCCTTTTGCGACAGGTCGGCGATCTTCGCCGCCGAGGCGCGCACGGTGGCGAGATCGGCCGGCGTGGCGTCGAGCCCGCGCTTGATGGCCTTGTTCGCCTTGCCGATCGCTTCCATGCCCTCGTGGCGCTCGTGCATCACCGACTTGGCCTCATCGCCGGTGACGGGCGAGAAAGCGTCGGCCGTTACGCTGGCGGTCGCGGTCGCGGGCGGGGACGCCGCGTTCGACATGTTCGCCTGGGCATTGTTGGCCTGGCTGGTTTCGGGGCCGCCGCACGCGGCGAGAAGCACGAATGGAAGCGAAAGCAAGACTGCGCGCATGACGTCTCCTGTTATTGGTCCTCGGGGACCTTCCACGTATCGTCGATCATCTTGATGATTCCGGAGAAATCCTTGGCTCCGCCGCCGCGGTCGACGAAGCGCTGGAACAGCTCCTCGGCCTCGCCGCCGATGGGCGCATAGCCGCCGACGCTGCGCACCGCTTCCGCCGCGAGCTTCAAATCCTTGAGCATCAGCGCTGCTGCGAACCCACCCTCATAATCGTGGTCGGCTGGGGTGTCGGGGCCGACGCCCGGAACGGGCGCGTAGCTGGTCATCGACCAACTCTGGCCCGACGCCTTGGACGAAATGTCGAAAAAGACCTGCGGGTCGAGTCCCAGCTTCTGGGCGAGCACGAACCCCTCGCAGGTCACGATCATGGTCGCGCCAAGGATCATGTTGTTGCAGATCTTCGCCGCCTGGCCAGCGCCGAGCGCACCGGCGTGGATCACCGCCTTGGCCATCGGTTCGAGGATGGGCTTGGCCCGCTCGAACTGCGCATCGGTGCCGCCAACCATCAGCGCCAGCGTGCCGGCGGCTGCCGCCGCTATCCCGCCCGAGACCGGCGCGTCGACGAAGTCGAAGCCCTTGGCGTTCATTTCCTCGCCGACGTCGCGCGCGCTCTGCACGTCGATGGTCGAGCAATCGATCAGCAGCGCGCCCGGCTTGGCGTTCGGGGCGACATCGTCGTGGAACACTGCGCGGACGTGCTGCGCGGCGGGCAGCATCGTAATGACGACGTCGGCGTCCTTGACCGCCTCGGCGGCGGAGCCTGCCGCGCTGCAACCGCCTTCCTGGGCCTTTTCAACTGCCTCAGGAACGAGGTCGAAGGCCTGGACGTCGTGGCCAACCTTGGCGAGGTTCGGCGCCATCCCGCCGCCCATGTGGCCGAGGCCGATAAATGCGATTTTCGCCATGCTCACTCCTCGTACCCCGGCGAAGGCCGCGGTCCAGCGCAGAATAACAAAACGGCGCGTAGCGCCGCCTGGGCCCCGGCCTTCGCCGGGGTAC
>DATEIK010000103.1:0-12107 GCA_035279065.1 Sphingomicrobium sp.
CCGGGATCGCCTGCTCCGAGCTCGGGCAGCGGCAGTATCCGCTGCTGAGCCAGCGCTGCGCCGGCTGCCGGGCGACGTATTGTCCGGCGCGACCCCGACAGGCCGCGTTCGTCGAGCGCGAACTCCTGCCGCGCCTCGTAGTCCCACGGCCACTCCCCGGCGGCGTGTCGGAAGCTCAACACCGCATAGCGCTCGCCTGCTTCCTCGACTGTCCACGGGTTGAGCCAGCCCTGGCCATGCAGCGGGCTCGGGTCGCCGGGCATGTTCGGTTTCAGCCGCACCTCGCGCCCGCGGAAGGTGAAGGCGCCGCCGCGAATCCGGTTGACGTACGGGACCAGCGGGAAGCTCGCGGCGTCGAGCACATTTTCGCTTTCGCTGTTGCATTTGCGCAATATCGGCTGTGCGGAGGCGCCATCGACCCATTCGAACGCGGAAATACTCCCGCCAACTGAAGGGTTTAGCGACAACCGCAACGGCCCGCAGGTCAATGTCGGGCGCTCGACGTCTGAAGGTTTTCTTTCAAAACTATTCACAAGCCGGCAACTTCGCTGGGGATAAATCGGGATCAAGCGTTGCGCGTGGAATCGCGCCAAAGGTAATTAACGCCCCGGGGGCCGGGGAGGGTCACGAATGAGTAGACGCGTCAAAGAGTTTGTCGACATTGCGGACCATATTTCGCTGGACGAGCTCATCGAGAAGCTGGCCGAAGTTCGCGGCAGCCTTCCCGACAATGCCGAAGCCGAGCTGAGGTTGCGCGGCGACGATGTTTTCGGCCGCAAGATTACCATCAGCTACCTGCGCGACCAGACCCGGGAAGAGGCCGAGGTCGAGAAGCGCTACGTCCAGGCCGAGAAGGAAGCGAAGGCGAAGGAGCTCGAGCGACTCCAGGCCGAGCTCGGCGTGGTCTGCTATGCCGCTCCCGGCAAGCGAGGGAAGCTGCGCATCGTCGCCTGAAGGGCGTCAGGCCGGGCGGAACTTCAGCGCCAGGCCGTTCATGCAATAGCGCAGACCGGTGGGCTTGGGCCCGTCGTCGAACACATGGCCCAGATGCCCGCCGCAGCGCGCGCACAGCACTTCGGTGCGCTCCATCAGCAGGCTGCGGTCGGATCGCTCTACCACCGCGCGCGGCAGCGGCCGCCAGAAGCTCGGCCAGCCGGTGCCGCTCTCGAACTTGGTCGCCGAGCTGAACAGCGGCAGCGCGCAGCCGGCGCACACGAACGAACCCTTGCGATGCTCGCCGAGCAGCGGGCTGGTGAAGGCACGCTCGGTGCCTGCCTCGCGCAGGATGTGATAGCGCTGTGCCCCGAGCAGCTGCTTCCACTGCGCAGGCGTGTGACTGACGGCGAAATTCATGCTGGCCGCCGGACTTGACCGCCCGAACAGCAACAGGCTGACGGCGCCCGCGCCGGCGAGGCCGACCAATGTCCGCCGATCGAGTTTGCTGTCGGTCATCGCGTCACCTCTTGTCGAGCTCATGACCGAATATACGAACCACGGTGAACGACGGATGCATTAAGCCTTGGTGAGGGCGCCCGCGGCGATCACCGGACCCGTCGGAGCGCCGGTCGGCGAGCCGCCGGGCGGCTCGACCGAGATCGCGACCGTGGCACCGTTTTCCATCAGGGTTGCGATCGCGTCCGCGAGACGCATGTGCATTTGTTTGGCAGAGCCCATCGTGCCCAGCGAACGCGGCTTGCCGCCCGCCGGGATTACCCACAGCTCGTGGGCGTGGCTCGGGTCGGCCGGCATGTCGGACGCGACGGCGAGCACCAGCTGGCGGCTTCCCGGGTTCCAGCTCGCCATGACCTTCATCCGCTTCTGCTCGTCGGACAGCATCGCGACCATGGGTGTTCCGGCGGGCTGCTGGACGACGGGCGGCTCGGCGCGTGGCTGGAGCACGAGGACCCCGGCCAGGGTCGCGGCCAGCGCGGTCATCCCGGCAGTTGCGCCGCGCCACAGGCTGACCCGCCTGCGGAGTGCGATCACGTTAGAAGCCTCTCCGGGTCGTTCCGGAATTGCGCGCTCGATCTTCATCCACACGGATTGTGGCGGCGCGACTGGCTCGACCTCAGCGCCGAGCGGCGCCAGGCGACCACGCCAGCGCGCGACCGCGAGCGCGAACTCCGCATCGGACGCCGCGCGCTTGCGCGCCTCTCTCAGCTCGTCGCCGCTGAGCACGCCGAGCGCATATTCGGCGGCAACGTCTCGCTCGTCGGGAATGTCGCGTTGGTCGGTCATTGCTCGAGGCACCCTCTGAGACGAAGCAGCCCGCGCCGGATCCAGCTCTTCATCGTGCCCAGCGGCACCCCTTCCCGCTCGGCGAGCTCGGGATAGCTCGCGCCGTCGAAAAATGCCGCCCGGATCATCGCCCGGCTGCGGTCTTCGAGCTGCTCCAGGCAATGCGCCAGGCGCCGGGCGTCATCTTCCTGCTCGATCACGGCGGTCGCCAGCGGGCTGTCGTCCGGCACCTCCGCTGCGGCATCGATATCCTCACCTGCAGGGCGGCGCTGCCGCAACCGGTCGATCGCCTTGTTGCGCGCGACCACCGACAGCCAGGTGATCGCGCTCGCCTTGGCCGGATCGAATTGCGCAGCGCTTCGCCACACGGTGACGAACGCATCCTGCAGCACTTCCTGGGCTTCGGCCTCGCTGCCGAGCAGCCGCAGGCAAATGCCGTAGAGCTTGGCCGAGGTCCGCTGATAGAGGATGCGAAACGCTCCGCGGTCGCCGCCCGCGACCGAACCCATCACGGCGGCCAGCTCATCATTACCGCGAAGCTCGGTCGCTGCCCGGTTCATCCACGCACCCATGCCCGACCCAAGCGAGAATCGGAAGTGAGCCCAGGCGGGAGGTGCGCCGGTTACCACGCAACAGTCCATGGCGCATGCTCCCGCCGGGGCGGCGTCCGGCAACAGGGGAAACCGGACGCCAACCGGATCAAGGCATCAGCACCGAGTCGACGACATGGATGACGCCGTTCGACTGCATCACATTGGCGATCGTGATGCGCGAGGTGTCGCCCTTGGCATCGAGCACAACCCAGCCGTTGCCGCTCTTCCTGAAGCGCAGCGGCTCACCCTCGACCGTCTTGAGCGTCGCCGTGCCGCCGTGCAGTCGGGCCATGGCGGCAATCTGCTGCGCCGTGATCCGGCCTGGAACGACATGATAGGTGAGGATCTTGTCGAGCATCGCCTTGTTTTCCGGCTTCACCAGAGTGTCGACTGTCCCCGCCGGAAGCCTGGCGAACGCCGCATTGGTCGGCGCGAAGACCGTGAAAGGCCCCTTGCCCGACAGCGTATCGACCAGCCCGCCGGCCTTGACCGCGGCGACGAGCGTCGTGTGATCCTTCGAGTTGACCGCGTTCTGGACGATGTTCTTGGTCGAATACATCGGCGCCCCGCCGACCATCGGGTTGGCCGTCGCGGCCACTGCCACAAGGCCAAATGCCAGTGCCGCCCCGAGGTTGATGCTCTTCATGACTCCATGCTCCCTTTTCCTCGCAGCTTTCGAGGAGCTGCGAACCAAGCTACGGAGCCGAGGCACGTTCGGATGCATGGAACGACTGGCTGCATCCATTTCGAAACGCGCCCGTATTTATGGCTGAGCGGAGGGCCAGTCGGCCCGCGCCACCCTTTGCCGAAAACGGAGCCGGTAGTTCATGCTGATCATCCTTCTTGCCTATCTCGGCGGCATCCTGACCATCGTCAGCCCGTGCATCCTGCCGGTGCTACCGTTCGTCTTCGCGCGCGCGGGCCGGAGCTTCGCCCGCTCGACGCTGCCAATGCTCGCCGGCATGGCCGCGACCTTCGCGATTGTCGCGACCTTGGCCGCGGTCGGCGGCGGCTGGGCGGTGCGCGCCAACCAGGTCGGGCGCTGGGCGGCGCTGGTCCTGCTCGCGCTGTTCGGAATCGCCCTCGTGTTCCCTGCGATCTCCGACCGGCTGACGCGGCCGCTGGTCGCGCTCGGGTCGCGGCTCAGCGACCGCCAGCCGGGCGAAAAGGACAGCATCTGGTCCTCCGCGGTGCTCGGCATCGCGACCGGCCTGCTCTGGGCGCCGTGCGCCGGACCGATTCTCGGCATCATCTTTACCGCGGCGGCGCTGAAGGGCGCGAGCGCGAGCACGACACTGTTGCTCCTCGCTTATGCGCTAGGGGCCGCGACCTCGCTGGCGCTCGCGCTGCTCGTCGGCGGCACGGTGTTCGCGCGGATGAAGAAGTCCCTGGGCGCGAGCGAGCGCATCCGCCAGGCGCTGGGCGTCCTCGTCCTCGTCGGTGTCGCCGCGATCGCGCTCGGCCTCGACACCCGCGTCCTGTCCAGGCTGTCGAGCGCGCAGACTTCTGGCCTCGAAACCGGCCTCGCCCGAACCCTCGGCGTGGGCCAAATGAGTGAAAGCCAGGCGAAGACCAACGCGCTGGGCGAGCTCGTGCTTCCGGTCGAAGGCACGCTGCCGCCGCTCGACGGTCTCGGCCCATGGTTCAACAGCCCGCCGCTCAACCTCGCTCAGCTGAAGGGCAAGGTCGTGGTGATCGACTTCTGGACCTACAGCTGCATCAACTGCCTGCGCTCGCTGCCCTACGTGAAGGCGTGGGACGAGAAATACCGCAAGGACGGGCTGGTGGTGATTGGCGTGCATGCGCCGGAGTTCGCGTTCGAGCGCGAGCCGGCGAACGTCGCCAGGGCGATCGCCGACCTTGGCATCCGTTATCCCGTGGCGCTCGACAACGGCTACGACCTGTGGCGCGCGCTCAAAAACAATTATTGGCCCGCGCACTACTTCGTCGATGCGCAGGGGCGCGTCCGCTACCACCATTTCGGCGAGGGCGATTATGCGATGTCGGAGCGGGTCATCCGGCAGCTGCTTGCGGAGGCCGGGCACGCCCCGGCGGGATCGATGACCGGGGTCAATGCGACCGGCGCGCAGGCCGCGGCCGCGCTCGGCGAGGTCAAGTCGCCGGAGACCTACATCGGGCACGCGCGGGCCGACCGGTTCGTCTCGCCCGGCGGGCTCGCGAAGGACCAGCTCAAGACTTACGCCCTCGCCGCGCTGTCACTCAACGATTGGGCGCTGGAGGGCCAGTGGCTCGACAAGAAGCAGAGCGCCGTCTCGTTCGCCCCTGGCGCCAGGATCAGCTTCCGCTTCCACGCGCGCGACCTGCATCTGGTGCTCGGCTCGGCGAGCGGCAAGCCGGTGCGTTTCAAGGTTACGCTCGACGGCCAAGCGCCTGGGGCTGACGCCGGCATCGACGTCGCCGCGAACGGGTCGGGCGTGGTCAAGGACCAGCGGCTTTATCAGCTCATCCGGCAGAAGGGCGCAGTGCGCGACCGCACCTTCACGATCGAGTTCCTCGACCCCGGCGTCGAGGCCTTCTCCTTCACTTTCGGATGAACGTCAGGGCTGGCGATAAGGAACCCAGTCGCCGAGCAGGCAGATCGGGCCGGGAACGCTCGCACCGGTTTCGATCGTCCGGAAATGATCGCCCGAGCAATATTGCGAGGCATGCAGGTCGAAGATCAATGTGGTCGTCGGGTTGAGGCCGAGGCACGGCGCGCGCAGGCGGTTGAGATAGAGCGTGTTGCCTGAGCCATAAACGAGCGTCGATTCGTCGACGACCTGCAGGTTCCTCGTCGGCTGCGTGGATACGCAGCTTTGCGGCGGACCGGCGATCCGGCCCGCGAGATCATTCGTTCGCGCGGCGCCGATCGGCGCCGGCTGCGCCGTGCACGCGGCCAACGCGATGGTGAGGCTGAGCAGGAGCAGTCGCATGAGTCGCTCATACGTCGGTGCGTTCCCGGCTTCCAATGGTTCATGCGCCTCTGCCTGCGGCATTGCCGTGTTTTGCACAAACTAGTGTAGGATTCCCGACTCATTGCGAGGGAGTCCATCGGGGAGCTCGGCCCCGTTCCCGGGTGGGGGACAGCGATTGGGAGCAGCCGTTCACTGGGGGGCGAGCCTCGGCGCCATGGCGCTGGCGAGTGCTTCGCCTTCGGGTCCGGCGCTGGCCGATCCGGTGCCGGGGCCACCGGCCCAAATCGTCATCACCGGCTCGCGCATCTCTCGTCCCGACCTGACGGCGGTCAGTCCCGTCACGACGGTGAACCGCGACGAATTCGATCTCCAGGGCGCGACGAATGTCGAGGACGTCCTCAACCAGCTTCCGCAATTGAATCCCGCTCAGGGCGAATTCGTTTCTCCCGGCGCGACGGGCGCGGCGACGCTCGACCTGCGCGGCCTCGGCTCGGTGAGGACGCTCGTGCTGGTCAACGGGCATCGCCTGATGCCGGGCGACCCGCGATATCCGGTTCCGGACGTCAACAGCATCCCGACGTCGCTGGTCCAGCGCGTGGAAGTGCTGACCGGCGGGGCGGCCGCCGTCTATGGCTCGGACGCCGTCGCCGGCGTGGTCAACTTCATCCTCGACACGAAGCTTGATGGCTTCAGGGCCGATGGACAAATCGGCGCTTACCAGCACGACAACCGCGATCGTTTCGCGCAAGCTCTGCTCGACCAACGTCATCTCCCATATCCGAAAGGCAGCGTGCTGGACGCCGACCGCGAAAACGTGTCCGTGGCGTTCGGCCGCGGCTTTTTCGGCGGACGCGCGCACGTCACGCTTTATGGGGGCTACCGTCATATCGCCGGCGTGACCCAGGATCACCGCGACTATGGCAGCTGCCCAATCACCGCGAGGATCGTCAATCAGAGCCCGTCGGCCATCCTCGAATGCGGCGGTCCCAACGTTTCCTATCCCGGCAACTTCTTCGACAATCTCGGCGATGTTTACCAGGTCACACCCGACCGCACGTTCGTACCCGGCTTGTCGCGATTCAATTACGCGCCGTGGCATTACATCCAGCGGCCGGACACTCGCTACACCGCGGGCGGGTTCGCGAATTTCGACTTTTCGAACGCGCTACAGGCCTATGCCGAAGCGATGGCGATGAAGGACCGGACGTCCTGGCAAGTCGGTCCATCAGGAGACTTCAGGAACACCGAGACCATCAATTGCGACAATCCGCTGTTGTCTGATCAGCAGCGCTCGACGATTTGCAGGACAGGCAATTTCGTCGGCCAAACGGCCGTCCTGGATGCCAATGGCCAGCTCGTGCAGGTAACCGGCACGCCGACCCAATTCGTCGATCCGGCGACGGGCGAGACATATGAACGGGCCTGGCTGCTGATCTCTCTCCGCAATATCGAGGGCGGCTCAATCGAGGATGTTCTCGAGCACCAGTCCGTAAGGCTGCTCGGCGGACTCAAGGGCGATTTGGGGCGCGGCGTCACTTATGACGCGAGCTACCTGTTCGGCCGGGTCAGCCTCGATCGCCAGTATCGCAACAACCTGTCGATCTCTCGCATGGGCAAGGCGCTCGACATCGTTGCCGATCCATCGACGGGCGAGCCGGTTTGCCGTTCGGTGCTGATCGCGCAAACCCTCGGTCCCTCCGCGGCCGGTGCGGACGCGAACTGCGTGCCGTGGGACGTGTTCGCGCCGGGAAAGGTGACCCCTCAATCGATTTCGTACCTGTCCATTCCGCCGTCGATGAGCGGATGGCTGAGCGAGCAGGTCGGCAATGCGAATGCCACCGTCGAGCTCGACCGGTGGGAGATCGGCAGCCCGTGGTCCGAGGAGGGCGCGGCGATCAACGCCGGCGTCGAATGGCGCAAGGACACGGTCGAGTTCAATCCCGACGCATTCACGCAGGCCGGCGACATCGCCGGTTTCGGCGAGCAGGTTTTCCCGATCCACGGCTCGATCGACACGGAAGAGATTTTCGGCGAAGCGCGCATTCCCCTGCTCACCGGCAAGCTGGTGCGGCGGCTCGCCTTCGAGGGCGGATTCCGCAAATCCTGGTACCGCAACTCGCGCAGCCGCTTCTCGAGCGACGCCTATAAGCTGGCCCTCGACCTAACCGCGATTCCCGGATTTCGCGTCCGCGCGAGCCAGCAGCACGCAATCCGGGCGCCGAACATCCTGGAGCTTCTCGCTCCTCCTCAGCCCGATTCCTTTCTTCGCGATCCCTGCGCCGGCGCGACGCCCCTGGCCTCGGAAGCGCAATGCGCGCTGACCGGAGTTCCGCCGGCCCAATACGGACAAATCGCCAGGGCCAACGGCCTGTTCGAATACAATGCGATCCTCGGCGGCAATGAAGATCTGCAGCCCGAGACCGCGACCACGCGCGCGGTGGGGATCGTCCTCCAGCCGCGCTTCCTGCGCGGATTCAATGCGACGATCGATTGGTGGGACATCGCCCTGAAAGGCGCGGTCTCGAAGATCGGCGCGCAAACCGTCATCGACAGCTGCGTTGCCAGCGGCGACCCGATTTTCTGCAGCCGTATCCACCGCGACCCGAACGGCTCGCTGTGGCTCGGCAAGGGCTTTGTCGACGACCGCCTGGCGAACATCGGCGGCCTGAAGGTTCGGGGAATTGACGGGAGCGCGGATTATGCGGTGCCGCTTGGCCGGCTGGGTTCGGCAAGCTTCGGATTTCGCGGCGCCTACGTGCTGCGCTGGATCATCGACAATGGCGGCCTTTCGATGCCCTACGATTGTGCGGGTCTGTTCGGCGCCCCGTGCGGCATGCAGCCGCGCTGGAAGCACACGGCTCGGGCAACGTGGGCCGGATCGCGTGCGCTTTCGGTATCACTCCAATGGCGGCACATCGGGCGCGCGAAACTTGCGGCGCTCGATCCCAAGTTCAACCTCACGGACCAGATCAGTCCGGGTTACACCATGCTGCGAGCGCAAGATTATCTGGACGTCGCGACGGTCATCGGGGCCCAAAAAGGGTGTGAGCTGCGGCTCGGCGTCAACAACCTGCTGGACCGGCAGCCGCCGCTCGTCGTCAGCAACACGGCGGCCGGTGACGGACCGTACAACACCAACACCTACCCCACCTGGTATGACCCGCTCGGCCGCTACATCTTCGCCGGCGTGAGTGTCGCTTTCAAACCTTAGCGAGACCCGATCGCGGCCCGCAATTGCGGGCTGCATTCGCTACGCGCCGCGGGATCGGTGCAAAAGTCCGGCCGCTTGCCGGTCTCGCGCCAATATTTGATCAGGCCCAGGCGCGAGGCCAGCGGAACAAAGCCTGGATCCTGCCGCAGGCTCCGCGTGACCGGCGTGAACAGGAACCAGGCCTCCAACTCCTGATGATCTAGCACGGAATTCGTGACCTCGATCGCCCGTTTGGTTTCGCCCAGTGCCGCGACCATCATGATTTCATTCTCGCGGGTGATCGCGCCGCGGTCGCCAGCCGCGAGAATCTTGAGAATGGAAGCTCCCGTCACCTGTGCGGAATGCGCCGCCCGCGCTTCGATGAAGCTTCGCCAGACGGCATTGCTTTCACGCAGCGAAGTCCGCGCATCCAGACGGTCGAACACCGCGAGTGCATCGGCCGGCTTGTCGTAGAATCCGGCGATATACTGCTGCCGCTTCCACACACCGGGATGGTTCGGCCACAACTGGACCGCCCTTTGGAGGGCATCCCTTGCCGGAGCCAGATTGCCCATGGTGGAGTGAATATCCACGAGCTTGGTCGTCCTTCCGGGACCCCATTCGTCCTTGGCGTGCGCGACCAGTTGGAAGGACAGGGCTTCGCGCAGACGACCGACGTTGCCCAGCAATAGGCCCTCATAGGAATATAATGCGGCATGAGGCTGTTTGGGGTGTCTCCCGAATTTGATGCCGCGCAGGAAAATCGCCTCGGACGCGCCGTAATTGTAGGGCGCCTCGAGGCCTGCCAGGGTGATGTAAGCGCCCGCATCTTGCGGGTCGAGCTTGAGCGTGAGATTGGCTTCCCGCCGGGCGGCCTCGCGCATCTCCTGCGCTCGCTCGGGAACGTTCCTCGACGCCTCGTCGTAAGCCGCCGCCAAATTGTCGTGACCAAAGGCGAACTCAGGATGGCGCGCGACGACGTCCTGCGCTTTCTGAAGCATGGACGCCCAGGCATCGTCGTTCCCACGGAGCATGTCGGTAGTCTGAATCAAGGCCGTCAAAGCCGCATCATCAGTCAATGGCGGGCTCGCGTTACGGGCGAAGTCGATCGTATTGACCGCATCGGCCACGCGCGCGGCAACTTCCAGCGGCAGGTCCGACGCTTCCCGGCTATCGCGCTTGAATTCCGTCGACCACAATGCCGCGCGAGTCGTTCCGTCCTCCAGCCGCAAGTCGACGACCGCGTTGCGGCCGTCATCGCGCACGATCCCGGTCACGATCAGCCCCGGCGGCGAAGCTTTGGGCTGCTCGCCGGCGAGCACCGTCTCGATCTGGCTGTCGCCGAGCACGTCGACGACTTCGTTGGGGATTCGCCGCGCCAGCGAGCGGGCGTTTTCGGAGCCGCTCAATGCCTCGAACGGCTGAACCGCGACGCTGAGCGGTGGATGAGCGGGAGCACGGGAGAACGTCCAGAACGCGGCTCCCGCCACGACCAGGACAAGAAGCGCAGCTCCGATCGCCAATGTGCGAAAACGGGAATGGGCGCGGGGCCGTGCCGCCGCTGCAGCGGCGCCTTCTTCGGCGCCGTTCGATGAGGTGAGACGATAGCCGACGCCGGGGATCGCTTCGATCGCGTAAGGCGGCTTGGAATATTCCGCGGCAAGTTTGCGCAGCCGGCTGATGCAGCGGTAGATCGCGTCGTCGCTGACCGACAGCCCGCGCCAGCAGCGAGTCACCAGGTCGCTTTGTGAAACCACCGAGCCGCGCGCCTGGGCGAGCGCGACGAGGACCTGCATCACGCGCCGCTGAAGGGTCTGGGAAACGCCGCTGCATTCGACTTCGCACCGGGCGGGCCGGACACGAAGCAGGCCGAGCTCGAAATCCGGCTCCTGCGCCAGGTCGATGCCGTGCAGCCAGGTGTCGTCTCGAGTCGGCTCGTACATCGGGCCCCCGCCGGCCGTTCTTCCGCGGACCGTCATAACATGCCGCGCAGCAGCCACGAAGTCAGACGAAGATCAGGCCGGATCGGGCAGAGATCGGGCCGGTATGCCGAGCAATTCGAGTACCTTGGCTTTCGTGTCCCGAGCGGGGGCCTTCGACACGTTTTTGGGGAGGGCGCCGCTCCACTGAAAGGAACGGCCATGTCGAGCAATGCTATCGGAATGACTGGAAAAGTCCTGGCGCGGGCCGGCATGTGCCTGCTTGCCGCCACCGCTCTTACCCTGCCGCCCGCAGCGCCGGCCAATGCCGAGCCTGGCTTCCATCCGGTGATCATCCGCGGCACCGGGAGGCCGGCCGAGATGCAGCTGGCTTATCAGGCGACCTTCGCGAACGGATCGCTTGAGCCCTCCGTCGACAAGCTGAATGCAGGGCCGATGTTCCCGGGCGATCCGCTGATCCCGGACTCGAACCCGATGCTTTCCTTCGCACCCGGCGAAGCCGTGGTCAGCATTCACCGGCCGCTCGGCCTGTCGCCTGACGACATCCCTGCCGAGAGCCTCTTTGCGCCGGTCAACTTTGGCCCCGGATCGGTCGTGCGCATCAAGGCAACCTACATCGCGCCGGTCGGCCCTTACGCCACCACCGGGGGCTTTGCGATCGGACTTGTCGGCCGGATTGGCGGCAAGGATGACCTGCCACTCGAGCCAAGAGTCGCGACGACCGTCAACGTAAGGCCGAACCAGCTCGTCAGGCTCAACGTCCCATTCGGATCGGTCGAGACGACCAACATGGTTCTGCCGCAGGCGGTCAAGGACGCGATCTTTTCGACAACCGACCCGCAGCCGTTCACTCTCGAGCTGACGATCGACCGCACGACCAGTCCCGCGACTGGAACAGCAAAGCTGATGGTCATCGACCAAGTCTTCACCCTCTCCTTCACGCTTGCGGACTTCCTGTCCGACGGCGGACCCATCATGACAAACGTCGGGCCAGGAATTGCCGTGAACTCGAACGGCCCCGGCCAGACCGCCTCGGTCCATGTCCGCGATTTCCGCATCTACACCAACGTCGGCGGATAGGCGGCTCCACCCCGACAAATCCACAGCTTCGCGAAAGGAACGAGCCATGGCATGCCACCCGTGGAAACTTGACCGGCGCACTTCCCTGACCAGCGCGGTCGTTCTGCCGCTATGCCTGATGCTCAGCGCTTGCGGCGGGGGCGGCGGATCG
>DATEIK010000104.1:0-4522 GCA_035279065.1 Sphingomicrobium sp.
GAGCCGGCGACGGACGCGACGCTCGCCGCTTACGCAGGCGCGGGGATCAACAAGATTGCGGTCGCGACCCCGGGCTTTTCGGCTGATTGCCTAGAGACGCTGGAAGAGCTTGGCATCCGCGGGCGCGAGACCTTCCTGACGGCCGGCGGCAGCGATTTCGCTCTGCTCGACTGCCTCAACGATTCCGTCGAGAGTATCGACATGCTCAAGGCGCTGATCCGGCGCGAACTTGAAGGCTGGGCCTCACCCGCCTAAGCGCCAGCCGCGAATTCAAACAGGAGAGAATCGATGGCTCGAGTGGCGATCGTCACCGGCGGCACGCGCGGCATTGGCGAAGCGATCAGCGTCGCGCTGAAGGACATGGGAATGAAGGTCGCGGCGAACTACGCCGGCAACGACGAGCGGGCGCGCGAATTCACCGCGCGCACCGGGATCGGCGCATACAAGTGGGATGTGTCCGACTTCGACGCGTGCCAGGAAGGCGTACGCAAGGTCGAGGCCGAGATCGGGCCGGTCGACGTGCTGGTCAACAATGCCGGCATCGCGCGCGACACGACGATGAAGCGCATGGACCACCAGAAATGGCAGGACGTGATCGACACCAACCTCGGCGGCTGCTTCAACATGGCCAAGGCCGTGTTCGAAGGGATGCAGGGCCGCGGCTATGGCCGCATCGTCAACATCGGCTCGATCAACGGCCAGGCCGGGCAATACGGCCAGGTCAATTACGCCGCCGCCAAGTCCGGCATCCACGGCTTCACCAAGGCGCTGGCGCAAGAAGGCGCGCGCAATGGCGTCACCGTGAACGCGATTGCGCCCGGTTACATCGACACCGACATGGTCGCTGCAGTGCCCGAGGAAGTCCTCGGCAAGATCGTCGCGAAGATTCCGGTCGGGCGGCTCGGCAAGGCCGACGAGATCGCGCGCGGCGTCGCCTTCCTGGTCGACGAGAATGGCGGCTTCATCACCGGCTCGACGCTGTCGATCAACGGCGGGCAGCACATGTATTGATGGCGCAGTACGCGCCGCCGCAAAAGCGATCGGTGCTGATCGCCGGACACGCGACCTCGATCAGCCTGGAGCCCGCCTTCTGGAGCGCACTAGAGCAGGCGGCGAAGGAACGCGGCTGTCCCTTGAATGCACTGGTCGCGGAGATCGACGCCGAGCGCTTCAATTCGCAGCAGCCGCCGAACCTGACCTCCGCGATCCGCCAGTGGTTATTGGCTCGCGCGGAGCACCGCTGACGCAAAACGAGGGCCAGCGTCGGGCGCGCGGTCGAGGAATAGCGCCGGCTCGATCAGCTCCAGCTCGATGATCTGCAGGCCGCCGCCATTGCCCTCGACCATATCGACGCGCGCATAGGTCGAAGGTGCAGGCGCAGCGTTGAGTGCAGCTTCCGCCAGGGCGATAGCTCCGGGAGGCGGATCGCAGCGGTCGATGATCCCGCCATATTCCGGCTGGACCCGGAACTCGCCCGGAACCGGCACTTTCGCGACGGCGTGGCTGAACGCGCCGCCAAAGAACATCAGTGACCATTCGCCGCTGTCGCTGATCTTCTCGATCAACGGCTGCACCAGCATCCGCCAGCCGCGGACGGCCTCCGGAACCGGATCGCCCGGAGCTAGGCGGTAGGTCCCGTAGGCGCTGGCCGAGACGAGCGGCTTCACCACCAAAGTCTCGCAGCCGAAATGTTCGCGCGCTTCGGCGAGATGCGGCTCGTCGAACTCGCTGACGGTCATTGATGGCACGCTCGCAACGCCCACCTTGCTCAATTCCTCAAGGTAGGACTTGTCGCTGTTCCAGCGCAGCAAGGTCGCGGGGTTCGCGACGGGCATATCCTTCCGCTCGAATGCATCGAGCAATGCCAGCCACACCGAGTAGCGCTCGTGATAGCCCCAGGCGACGAGCGGCATGACGAGATCGAAGCCGGAAGCCTCGGCCGCCTCAGTCCAGACGACGGGTGCGACTTCAATTCCCGCCGCCTCAAGCGCCCCGGCCTGGGCGTCATAGGACCATCTCCAGTCCGCCCGGTAATCAGGCGCCGGCACCAAAAATGCGACGCGCATCCTTATCGGGCGAGCAGGATCCGCGCCTGGCCGGCGATCTGCGCGAGCATCGGCGCCGTAACGTGGCCCTCCGTACGGGCGCGCGACACGAGCTGGCGGAACTGGTCGATACGCGGACGCTGCTTCTCGATCCACTCGTCGACCGCCACATCCGGGTCCTTGCCGCGCATCCGGGCCAGGAACTCGATGCGGAGCTGCTCGAAGTCGCGCGCGAGCCCGGCGGTCAGCAGCCGCTCCCACTGGTTGGTGGGCACGAACCGCGCGACCTGCTGCTGCGCCCAGTCGAGCGCCAGGGCTTCGCCGAGCCGCGTGTAGCTGCGCGTCAGCGCGAGCTCGTCGGCCTTGCGCTGGTTGGCCAGCGCGGCGAGCCCGAACACGCCGTCCAGCTCGTAGAGCCGGACGAGGCCCTTCACGATGTCCTCGCTCGCGCCGAGCGCGATCAGCCGGTCGCGGCGAGCGACGGCTTCGTTGCGAACCTCGGCGCGGATCAGCTTGGTTGCTGCCGCCGAAATCTTGCGCACCCCCGGCTCCAGCAGCTTGCACAGCGCCTCGACCTTCACTTCGCCGCCGGCGGAGCGGAGGATGTCGGACAGATGCGAGCCCACCGAGGCCGCGGCGATCGAAAACAGCTCGATGCGCACGGTCTCGGGCAACGCGTCCTCTTCGATCTCCTGCCACAGCTTGTCGAGGTCGAGCAGCCGCTCGGCGACGAGGAACGCCGCGATGACCTGCGGGAGCGACACGCCTTCCTCTTCGGTCAGGTCGAAGGCGATGCCTGGGCCAAGCCGGTTGACGAGGCGGTTCGCGACCTTTGTGGCGATGATCTCGTCGCGCAGCCGATGCGCGCGGATCGCGCCCGCGTGGGCCTTGCGCATCGGCTTGGGAAAGGCGTCGAACAGCTGCGGCTCGACCACCTTGTCCTGCGACAAATGCAGCTCCTCGGCGGCGTCCTGGAGCATGAGCTTTGAAATCGACAGCACAACCGCGAGCTCGGGCCGGGTCAGGCCCCGGTTCTCCTGTGCGCGGCGGTTGAGTTCCTCGCTCGATTCCAGGCCCTCGACCTTGCGGTCCAGCCGGCCTGCCGCCTCGAGCAGCTCGATCGTACGGACGTGGCCTGGAAGCGCCTGCGCGCCACCGGCCTCGGCAATGGACAATGCCAGCGACTGCAGGCGGTTGTCCTCCAGCACGAGCTCGGCGACCTCGTCCGTCATCTTCGCGAGCAGCGCGTTGCGCTTGTCGAACGAGAGCCGCTTGTCGCGCATCTCGCGGTTCAGCGGGATCTTGATGTTCACTTCGTTGTCCGAGCAATCGACGCCCGCGCTATTGTCGATGAAGTCGGTGTTGATGCGCCCGCCATGCTCGGCGAACTCGATGCGGCCGGCTTGTGTGACGCCGAGGTTGGCGCCCTCTCCGACTACCTTCGCGCGAACTTCGTTGCCGCTGACCCGCAGCGCATCGTTGGCGGGATCGCCGACGTCGGCGTTATTCTGGGCCGAGGACTTGATGTAGGTCCCGATGCCGCCGAACCACATGAGGTCGACCGGGCATTTGAGGACCGCGTTGATCAGCGACGTCGGGTCGAGCGCGTCCGCCTCGATGCCGAGCGCCTGGCGCGCTTCGGCGCTCAGGGAAATCGACTTCTCGGTCCGTGGGAAGACTCCGCCGCCCTTGGAAATCAACTTGCGGTCATAATCGTCCCAACTCGACCGCGGCAGCTCGAACAGGCGCTTGCGCTCCTTCCAGCTCGCGGCCGGATCGGGATCGGGATCGATGAAGATGTGGCGGTGATCGAACGCCGCGATGAGGCGCAGCGTCTTCGACAGCAACATCCCATTGCCGAACACGTCGCCGGACATGTCGCCGCAGCCGGCGACGCTGACGAGGTCGGACTGAACGTCGATGCCCATTTCGAGGAAATGGCGCTGGACGGAGATCCACGCGCCCTTGGCGGTGATCCCCATCGCCTTGTGGTCGTAGCCGTGCGACCCACCGCTCGCGAAGGCATCGCCGAGCCAGAAATTGCGCTCGAGCGCGATGGCGTTGGCGATGTCGGAGAAGGTCGCCGTGCCCTTGTCGGCGGCAACCACGAAATAAGGATCGTCGCCGTCGTGGATCACGACCTTCTCGGGATGGACCACCTTGTCGTTCACCAGATTGTCGGTGATCGACAGCAGCGAGCGGATGAAGATGCGGTAGCTCTCGGTGCCCTCGGCGAGCCAGGCGTCGCGGTTGGACATGGGCGGCAGCTGCTTGGGATAGAAGCCGCCTTTGGCGCCGGTCGGGACGATGACCGCATTCTTGACCAGCTGCGCCTTCATCAGGCCGAGGATCTCGGTGCGGAAGTCGTCGCGGCGATCCGACCAGCGAAGGCCGCCGCGAGCAACCGGACCGCCGCGCAGGTGAATGCCTTCGATGCGTGGGCTGTAGACCCAGATCTCGCGCCATGGCACCGGAGC
>DATEIK010000105.1:0-11286 GCA_035279065.1 Sphingomicrobium sp.
GACCTCAAGATGGCCTCTCAGACGTCCTGCAACGTGCTGAATGATCTTGGGCCGCGCATCCAGTGGGTCCACAGCTACGTTACCGACAACAAGATCTACTGCGTCTACCGCGCGCCCAACGAGGAGATGATCCGCGAGCACGCGCAGCGCGGCGGCTTTCCGGCGAACAAGATCTCGCAGGTTCGCAATATGATCGACCCGACGACCGCCGAATAGCTCCCGGTCAGCGGGTCGGATTCAATGCCTTCGACTCGCCGTTAAACTCCTGATATCCAAGGCCGGGGCATGGCGGAGATATTCATCTCCTATGCGCGGACGGAGGAGCCGCGAGCGGTCCGCGTCGCCGAGGTGCTGCGCGGCGCCGGCTTTCGCGTCTGGCGCGACGACGAGCTTCCCGCCCACCGCGCCTATGTCGAGGTCATCGAGGAGCGGCTGAAGTCCGCCAGCGCGGTCGTCGTCCTGTGGTCGGCCGAGGCGGCAAAATCGGAGTGGGTGCGTGCCGAGGCCGATACCGCACGCCATCTCGGCACGCTCATCCAGGCGACGCTCGACGGCGGCATCCCGCCGCTGCCGTTCAACCAGATCCAGTGCGCCGACCTGAACGGCTGGGACGGCGACACCGAGGCTCCGGGCTGGCGCAAGCTCCTCGCCAGCGTTCAGGCGCTGGCGCCGGTGGTGAAGGAAGAGACGGGCCGCGCGAAGCGGCGCGACGTGTGCATCTGCGTGCTTCCGTTCCAGAACATGAGCGGCGATGCCGAGCAGGAGTATTTCAGCGACGGCATCAGCGAGGACATCACCACCGATTTGTCGAAAATCTCGGCGCTCGGGGTGGTCGCGCGCAACACCGCTTTCACCTTCAAGGGCCAGTCGGTCGACATCTGCGAACTCGCCAGGAAGCTCGGCGTCAGCCACGTGCTCGAAGGCAGCGTGCGCAAGGCCGGCGGGCGCGTGCGCATCAACGCGCAGCTGATCGACGGCGAGAGCGGCGACCATCTCTGGGCCGAGCGCTACGACCGCGATCTCGAGGACATTTTCGCGATCCAGGACGAGATTTCCAAAGCCATCGTCAAGGCGCTCAAGGTCAAGCTGCTGCCCGAGGAGAAGAAGGCGCTGGAGCAGCGGGGCACGACCAACGTCGAGGCCTACAACCTCTATCTGCTCGCGCGCGAATATTGGGTGACGGGCAATTACGGCGACTCTCGCCGCGAAGAGCGCGTGATGCGGATCTGCGGCAAGGCCGTCGAGATCGACCCCTTCTACGCGCAGGCGTGGGCCTTGCTCGGGATGGCGCAATCGAGCCTGCGCTACGGCTTCGGACAGAATGTCGATGACGGCTTTGCCGCGGCCCATGCGGCGCTGGCGATCGACGCGACCATCGCCGAGGCGCACTTGCCGATGGTCAAGCGGCTGCAGGATCGCCAGCTCCACGACCAGGCGCGCAAGGAAATGGAAAAGGCGCTCGAGCTCGGTCCGGACTCGTGGGAGGTCAACAAGGAGGCGGGGCGGTTCTATTTGCTGCAGCGCGACGTCCCCACCGCCACCCGCTGCTACGAGAAGGTCGTCGAGCTGCTCGACACTGACTTCCACGCCTGGGCGATGCTCTCGTCCTGCTACCTCGCGCTCGGCGACAAGAAGAAGAAGCTCGAGGCCGCGGGGATGATGGTGTCGGAGGCCGAAAGGGCGGTGCAGCAAGACCCGAGCAACGGCGCCGCGCTCGGCATCCTCGCCGGCGGCCATGCCCTGCTCGGCGACGAGGAGCGCGCCCGCGAATGGATTTCGCGCGCCTTGCTCGTCGATCCCGAAAACCTGACAATGCGCTACACTTTCGCCTGCGTTCTGGTGACGCATCTCGACGACAAGGACGGCGCGCTGAAAATGCTCGAGACCACGCTGGCGCTGGCGGGCGCGCCGCTGGTGCGGATCGCGGACACCGACACCGACCTCGATTCGATCCGCGACAATCCACGCTTCCAGAAAATGCTCGCCGCCGCCAAGAAGCGGCTTGGCCTCGTCGATCCCGAACCGGTTCCGGCGGCCCAGGCGGCCGAATAACTAGACTTCGACCTCGATCCACATCGGCGCGTGGTCGCTGGTCTTCTCCCAACTGCGCGGTGTCCGGTCGACGCCGGCGGCCTTGAGCGTCTTCGCCAGCGGCGGGCTGAGCAGCGCATGGTCGATGCGGATGCCGGCATCGCGCTCGAAGGAGTGCCGCCAATAATGCCAGAAGGTGTAGATGCGCTCGTCCGGGTGGAGCTTGCGAAGGCCGTCGGTCCAGCCCTGCGCAACCAGCTCGCGATACTTCTCGCGCGCTTCCGGCGCGAACAAAGCGTCGGTCAGCCAGCGCTCTGGCTTGTACACATCCTCCTCGGTCGGGATGATGTTGAAATCGCCGATCAGCAGCGCCGGCAGCTTGGTCTCCAGCAACTCGGACGCATGATCGGATAGCCGGTCCAGCCACTCGAGCTTGTAGGTGAACTTCGGCCCTTTCTTCGGGTTGCCATTGGGCGCGTAAAGGTTGCCCACGAGGATTCCGCACACCGCCGCCTCGATGTAGCGGCTGTGGCTCGGGTCGGGGTCGCGCGGCAGCGCTCGGCGTGTCTCCACCGGTTCGCCGACGCGGCTCAGGATCGCGACTCCGTTCCAGCTCCGTGGCGGCTGGCCGTGCCAGATCGCCTGGTAGCCGAGCGCCTCGATCGCCTCGCGCGGGAACGCTTCGTCGGTGCACTTCAATTCCTGCAGGCCGACAATGTCGGGGCCCGATTCCTCGAGCCAGCGGGTCAGCACGTGCAGCCGCGAGTTGATCCCGTTGATGTTGTAGCTCGCGATTCGCAGCCGCCGTTTCGCCATGCTTTTTCGAACCCTTGTCGCGCGATTCCGTTGCCCGTCCCGAGTCGCACAGGCTTATCCACCGATTCGCCCACAGATTTCCGGCAAGAGCGCCAAATTAGGGCTGGAACAACCGGCTGGCTCAGCTATTGTTGTTTCGTGCTTCGGAGACTTCGGTCAAAGAAGCATGGAACCCCGGCAACTTCGGTTGCCGGGGTTTACTCGTTTATGGGTTAGAGCGCTTCCGGCCTCGCCTCCTTCAGCACCAACGTCTTCGACCGGTCCATCAGCGGGTATTTGTTGCCGTTCGCGCAGTTGAACAGCAGCACGCGCTCATCATCGCTGACCAGTCCACGTTCCCTCGCCAGCCGCCAGCCCGCAAGCACCGCGCCGCCCTCCGGACAGAGCAGGAAGCCGTCGTCGCGCGCGGCGTCCTCGACCGCCTGCAGGATCGCTTCCTCCGATACCGCCAGCGCCGCGCCGCCGCTTTCGCGGACCGCGCGCAAGATCAGGAAGTCCCCGACCGCCTTGGGCACGCGGATTCCGGTCGCGACGGTCGCCGCATTTTCCCACCGCTCGGCGAACTCCTCGCCGGCCTCGAACGCACGGACCATCGGCGCGCAACCCTCGGCCTGGACCGCGTACATCCGCGGCCGCTTGGGGCCGATCAGCCCGACCGCCTCCAATTCGTCGAACGCCTTCCACATGCCGATGAGGCCGGTGCCGCCGCCAGTGGGATAAAAAATTGCGTCAGGTAACTCCCAGCCAAACTGCTCGGCGAGCTCGAGGCCCATGACCTTCTTGCCCTCGATCCGGTAGGGCTCCTTCAAGGTCGAGCAATCGAACCACAGGCCATCGGCCGCGCCCTTGCCGACCAGCGCGCCGCATTCGTCGATCTGTCCATCGGCGACATAGACCCGCGCGCCGTAGGCCGCGGTCTCGGTGATGTTGATCTCCGGAGTTTCGGCCGGGCAAATGACGATCGTCTCGATCCCCGCCCGGGCGCCATAAGCGGCAAGCGCGGCGCCGGCATTGCCGTTGGTCGGCATGGCGATCCGCTCGATGCCGAAATGCTTCGCCATGGTCACCGCCATCGCCAAGCCGCGTGCCTTGAACGAACCGGTCGGCAGCCGTCCCTCGTCCTTGACCAGCAGGCTGGGGCCACCGGTGCGTGCCAGGGGCACGATCGGCGTTTCGGGCTCGCCCAGGCTGACCGGTTCAACACCGTCGGGGAGCGGTAGAAGCTCCCGCCACTTCCACATGCCCGGCTCTCGCGCGGCAATGCTCTCGCGCGTCAGCGTCTTCGCCGCGGCTCCGAGGTCGTAGCGCACCAGCAGCGGCTTTCCCGCGCGCGACAGATTGTACACCTGTCCGGCGTCGTAGCGCTCGCCGGTTAGCGAGCATTCGAGATGGGTGACGAAGCTCATCAGCAGTCCCGGTGATGCACGCCGTGATGACGTTCGACCTGGATGGTGCAATGCTCGATGCGGAATCGGTCGTGCAGCAACCGCCGCGCCGCTTCGAGCAGCGTGTCCGGATCGCCCGCGTGACGCGTCACGACATGCGCGGTGAGGGCGGTCTCAGTCGTGCTTAGGGGCCAGACGTGGAGGTCGTGGACTGCCTCCACGCCGTCGAGCTCGCCGAGCGCCATTTCGACCTGGTCGACGTCGATTCCGGCGGGCACGCCCGCCAGCGACATCCATACCGACTCCTTGAGCAGACCGATGCTGCCCCACAGGATCACGAGCGCGACGGCAAGGCTCATCACCGGGTCAACCCAGCGCTGGCCGGTCCACAGCATCACGAAGCCGGCGAACACCACCGCCGCCGAAACCGCGGCATCGGACGCCATATGCAGATAGGCGCCGCGGATGTTGATGTCGTGCTCACGGCCGCGCGCGAACAGCATGGCCGTAGCACCGTTGATCGCGATGCCGACCAGCGCGACGGCGATCACCGTCTCGCCGTGCGTGCTCGTCGGATGGAACAGGCGGCGGATCGCTTCCGCGCCGATCGCGCCGACGGCAATCAGCAGGAACAGGGAGTTGGCGAGCGCCGCGAGGATCGGTGCTTTCTTGAGGCCGTAGGTGAAGCGCGGCGAAGCGGCTCGCCGGGCCATGATCGCGCCCGCCCAGGCGACGACGAGGCCGAGCACGTCGGAAAGATTGTGCCCGGCGTCCGCGAGCAGCGCCATCGAGTTGGCGACGAAGCCATAGACCGTCTCGACCGCGACGAAGCCGAGGTTGAGCGCGATCCCGATCGCGAACGCGCGCCCGAAGTCCGCGGGCGCGTGGTGGTGGCCGTGATGATGCTCGTGCGCGCCCATCGCCGCTGACCTAGCCGAGCGCTTGGTCGAAACCAAACCGGCGCGCGTCGAAAGTGAACGGCCTTTCATGCAAGCGCCATCTTGCGATAATATATCATTTGGCTACAGACGGTTCCGGGCTCTCCAGTAAGGCGGGGCCCGCGATCGCTTGGCGATTGGCTGCGCTTCACCAGCATTCGGGATTTGGATGATTCTCTCGCGCCGTTCGTCTGCTGCCATGCTCGCCGCCTCGCTGCTGGCGGGCTGCACGGTCGGCCCGAACTTCGAGAAGCCCGCGCCGCCTCCGGTCGCCAGTTACACTCCCGTCCCGCCCGCAACGACCGCGGCGACCCCAGGCGTCCCCGGAGGCCAGGCCCAGCATTTCGTCGCCGGCGCAGACATCCCCGCCGATTGGTGGACCCTGTTCCATTCGCCGGCGCTCAACGCGCTGATCAGCCAGGCGCTCGCCAACAATGCCGACCTCAAGGCCGCGCAAGCAGCGCTGCTCGTCGCCCACGAGAACACCCGCGCACAGCGCGGCGCGGCGCTGCCGCAAGTCAGCGCCGGCGTCAGCGTCACGCGCGAGAAAGACCCGGGTGCAGCGCTCGCGCCCGTGCCGAGCAATGACGCTTTGCTCTACACGCTGGCGACGCCGCAGCTCAGCGTCTCCTACGTCCCCGACGTCTTCGGCCTCAACAAGCGGACGGTCGAGAGCCTCGCGGCGCAGGAGCAGGCGACCCGCTACCAGATGGTCGCGGTCGACATCACCCTCAGCGCGAACGTCGCGCTCGCGGCGATCCAGGAGGCTTCGCTCGAGGACCAGATCGCGACCACCAATGAGCTGATCGGCATCAACCGGCAGATCCTCAGCCTGCTGCAGTACCAAAAGTCCAAGGGCTATATCGGCGGCACCGACCTCGTCGCCCAGCAAGCGCAGCTCGCGCAGCTCGAAGCTTCGCTGCCGCCGCTGCTCAAGCAGCGCGACCAGCAGAACAATCTCCTCGCGGTGCTGACGGGCGGATATCCGAGCCAATTGCCGCAGCAGAAGTTCACGCTGGCGAGTCTTACCCTGCCATCGGACTTGCCGCTGAGCTTGCCCTCGACCTTGGTCGAACAGCGTCCCGATGTGCTCCAGGCGCAGGCTAACCTCCACGCCGCGAGCGCTGAGGTCGGAGTCGCCACCGCTGCCCGGCTCCCCAACATTACGCTGACCGGCAACGCCGGCAGCACCGCGCTTGCGATCGGCGGCCTCTTCGGGCCCGGCACCGGCTTCTGGAACATCGGTGCCGCGCTGCTGGCGCCGATCTTCGACGGCGGGACTTTGCTCCACCAGCAGCGCGCCGCGCGCGCCGCCTACACCGAGAGTGCCGAGCAATATCGGGGGACGGTTCTCACCGCCTTTCAGAATGTCGCCGACACGCTCGCCGCGCTCGAGCATGACGCGGAGACGCTGAAGGCCACCTCGGCCGCCGCCGACGCGGCGCAGAAGAGCCTCGATCTGTCGCGGCTGCAGTACAAGGACGGCTACGCCGCTTACCTCTCGGTGCTGAACGCCGACCAGGCCTACCAGCAGGCGCGGCTGAGCCTGGTCGAGGCCGAGGCCGACCGCTTCTCCGACACCGCCGCGTTGTTCCAGGCCTTGGGCGGCGGCTGGTGGCACCGGCCCGATCTCGTGAGCGTCGCCAATGCACGCTAAGGCGGCCATCGCGGCACTGGCGCTGCTCCTCGTCGCCGGCTGTTCGTCCTCGGCCGATGACAACACGAGCGCGGCCAACGCCGTCGCCAACGTCAAGCTGACCAAGGCGCAGCGCGCGCACATCCAGCTCTACACGGTGGTGCCCGTCGGCTACCGCCAGAAGATCGATGCGCCGGGCACGGTCGATTTCGACAACAACCAGGCGACGTCGGTCGTCTCGCCGTTCACCGGGCCCGTCACGCGGATCTTCGTCGCGCTGGGCCAGCCCGTCGCCAGGGGACAAGCGCTGGCCGCGGTCGCCTCCGCGGACGTCGCCAATGCCGTCGCCGCCTATCGCAAGGCCGCCGTCGCCGCGTCTAATGCGCGACGGGTCGCAGTGGCCGATCGCGACCTCGCCGCGCACAACGGCATCTCCGACCGGGAATCGGCGCAAGCCCAAACCGACGCGGCGAGCGCCGAGGCCGACCGGGTTGCGGCGGCCCAGGCGCTGGCGACGATGGGCGCAGGTCCCGGTTCGGGTCTCAGCGGCATCATCCACGCGCCTGTATCCGGGGTCGTCGTCGACAAGCAGGTCACGCCCGGGCAGCTCCTGCAGGCAGGCTCGTCGACCGCCTTCACCGTCGCCAACCTGTCGCAAGTGTGGGTGATGGCGCAGATCGCGCAGAGCGACCTCGCGAACGTCCACGTCGGCGACGTTGCGACGATCGACCCCGGCAATGGCACCGGACCGTTCCACGGCACGGTCCAGAACATCTCGGCTTCGGTCGATCCCGATACGCGCGCGGTCGTCGCGAGGATCGTCGCGCCCAATCCCGGCAACCTCCTCAAGAAGCAGATGTACGTCGACGTTACGATCGAGTCCGGCCGCGTCGTCACGGGCTTGCTGGTCCCCGCCTCGGCGGTTCTGCGCGACGATCAGAACCTGCCCTTCGTCTATGTCGCCATGCGTGACGGCAGCTTTGCCCGGCGCCACGTCGCGCTCGGTTATCACGACAGCCAGAATTACGACATTACCAGCGGGCTCCAGTCGGGCGACCGCGTGGTCACCGACGGGGCGCTGTTCCTCCAGTTCATGCAGAGCCAATGACCGACGGCGATCCGGCCAAGCCGCCGGCGACCGGCTCTTCGTTCATCAACCGCATCGTCGCGGTCAGCCTGGAGCAGCGCATCCTCGTCGCCGTCCTTGCGCTGTTGCTGATCGCCGCCGGCATTCGCGCGTGGACGCGCCTGCCAGTCGATGCCTACCCCGATTTGTCGCCGCCGATGGTGTCGATCACCGCCCAATGGCCGGGCCATTCGGCCGAAGAGGTCGAGCGCCTGATCACCGTGCCGATCGAGCGGGAAGTCAACGGCATCCCCAAGGAGAACAACCTCCGCTCGGTCTCGCTCTACGCGCTGTCGAGCATCGACATCACCTTCGATCAGGACACCGACCGCAATTTCGCTCGGCAGCAGGTGTTCAACCGGCTCGCCGGGCTCGACCTGCCGAGCGGCGTTTCGCCCGAGGTCGAGCCGCTCACCTCGCCGTCGGGCCTCATCTACCGCTACACGCTGCAAAGCCCGGACCGCTCGCCGACGGAGCTCAAGACGTTCGAGGACTGGACCGTCGAGCCCCAATATCGCTCCGTCCCGGGAGTCGCCGACGATTCCGGCTTCGGCGGCGGCACCATGCAGTATCAGGTGCTGCTCGACCAATACCGGCTCGCGGGTGCGGGGCTTTCTCCCCAGCAGGTCGAAGAGGCGCTCGGCGCGAACAACGGCAACGCCGGCGGCGGCTTCTATTCGCAGGGCGGTCAATTCTATTACGTCCGCGGGCTCGGCCGGCTGAACGGCCTCGACGACATCGGCAACGTCGTGGTCGCCGTCCACGACGGCATCCCGACCCTGGTCAAGGATGTCGGCGAGGTCACGCTCGGAATCGCGCCGCGGCTCGGCCAGTTCGGCCTCGATCGCCAGAACGACGCGGTCGAAGGCGTGATCATGCTCCGCACCGGCGAAAAGACCCAGGACGTGCTGAGGGCGGTCGAAGCGAAAACCCAGGAGCTCAACGCGACGGTCCTGCCCAGGGACGTGAAGGTCGTGCCGTTCTACGACCGCTCGGACCTCGTCCATGAAACGGTACTGACGGTCGAGCGCAACCTGCTGCGCGGGATGCTGCTGGTGGTCGTGGTGCTCATCTTCTTCCTCTACGACGTTCGCTCCGGGCTGATCGTCGCGGTCACCATCCCCTTGTCGCTCCTGTTCGCATTCGCCTGTCTCGACCTGCAGGGGGCGTCGGCGAACCTGCTGTCGATTGGCGCAATCGACTTCGGCATCCTGGTCGACGCGGCGGTGATCATGGTCGAAAACATCTACCGCCGCCTCGCCGAAAGCGAGGCCACGCAGGCCGGGTTGATGGAGGTCATCCGCGACGCCGCCGACGAGGTCGACCGGCCGTTATTCTATTCCGTCATCGTCATCGTCGTCAGCTTCCTGCCAATTTACGTCCTCACCGGCCCGTCCGGCGTGCTGTTCAAGCCGATGGCCGACACCATGATCTTCGCGTTGATCGGGTCGCTGATCGTGACCCTCACGCTCCTTCCGGTCCTTTGCTCCTGGTTCATGCGCGGCGGCGTGCGCGAGCGCCGCAACGCGATCTTCGAGCGGATAAAGTCGGGCTACTCGCGCGGGCTCGACCGTTGCCTTTCCCGCCCGCGCGAGACGGTCGCCGTCTGCGCAGCGTTGCTGCTCGCGTCGCTGCTCGTCTTCGCCATGGTCGGCGCCGAGTTCATGCCGCATCTCGACGAGGGCGCGCTGTGGGTCCGCGCGACCATGCCCTCGACCATCTCATTCGACGAATCGGCGAAAATCGTGCCCCAGATCCGCTCGATCATCTCATCTTTTCCGGAAGTCACCGTGGTCGGCTCTGAGCATGGCCGCCCTGACGACGGGACCGACGCGACCGGCTTTTTCAACGCCGAATTCTTCGTCGGCTTAAAACCCTATGCGCAGTGGCAAGGCTCAATCCACAACAAGCCGCAGCTGATCGCGGCGATCAACGACAAGCTGCAATCCTTCCCCGGCGTCACCTTCAATTACACGCAGCCTGCCGAGGACGCGGTCGACGAGGCCGAAACGGGCCTCAAGAGCGCCCTTGCGGTGAAGGTCTTCGGCCCGGACCTGAACACGCTCGAGGCCAAGGGCAAGGCGATCCGCGCGGTGCTCCAGCACGTCCGCGGGATCCGCGACGTGACGCTGGTGCACGAGCTCGGCCAGCCGAGCCTGTCGATCCAGATCGATCGCGGCAAGATCGCCCGCTACGGAATCAACGTCGATGACGTGAACAGCCTCATCCAGACTGCCATCGGCGGCGATGTCGCCACCACCGTCGTCCAGCAGGAAAAGGAGTTCGACCTGGTCGTCCGGCTGGCCGGCAAGTATCGCGACGATCCGAGTGCGATCGGCAATATCCTGGTCGCGACGCCGGGCGGTCAGCATATTCCCTTAAAGGAGCTGGCCGGCATCTCGGTCAGCAACGGCGCATCCTTCATCTACCGCGAAGGCAACAGCCGCTTCATCGGCGTTCAGTTCTCGGTCGAGGGCCGCGACCTCGCGGGCGCGGTCGAGGACGCCATGGCCCAGGTTTCGCGCAAGGTGGATTTGCCACAAGGCTACCGCGTCGATTGGGGCGGCGAGTACAGCGAGTACACCGCCTCGCGCGCGCAACTGATCGCGATCGTACCCCTGACGTTGCTGCTGATTTTCCTGCTGCTGTTCGTCCTCTACCGGAACTTCAAGTTCCCGGCGATCGCCCTGATCGGCGTGCTGATGTCGGCGCCGGTTGGCGGCATCCTCGCGCTGTGGCTTACCGGGACCGCCTTCTCGGTCTCGTCGGGGATCGGCTTCCTCGCGCTGTTCGGCGTCTCGGTGCAGACCGCGCTCGTCTACATATCCTACGTCAACGAGCTGCGCCTCACCGGGACCCCGCTGGCCGAAGCGGTCCGCGAGGGCGCGATCCTGAGGCTCAGGCCGATCATGATGACCGCTCTCGTCGCGGCCCTCGGCCTTCTCCCCGCCGCGCTCGCGACTGGCGTCGGCACCGACACGCAGCGCCCGTTCGCCATCGTCATCGTCGGCGGCCTTATCGCCTGCCTCGCGATCAACGTCTTCCTGATGCCGGCCCTCTACGCGCTGGTCGCGCGCGAAGGCGACCGCCTCGAGGTCTGAGCCCCATCCGCCGTTCGTCGAACATGCACGGCCACCTGCCGCAGGATCGCCGGAACAGGTCAGCCTTAGTCTTGCGATAATATATCATCTGGCCTAGCCGGTGGCCGAACCCCAGCAGGATTTCCAGTGCACCGCCTATTCCTTTCGACCGCTCTTGCGGCCTCGCTTCCGCTTACCCCGGCCTTCGCTCAAGGGGCGCCGCAAGCTGAGAACAAAAAGCTCGCAGAAGACGGGACTGGTAACGGCGCCGTTG
>DATEIK010000106.1:0-7113 GCA_035279065.1 Sphingomicrobium sp.
CACGTTGTGGAAGTGGGCGACCAGGAACAGGCTGTTGTGGACCACGAAGTCGATCGGCGGCATCGCCACCAGCACGCCGGTCAGGCCGCCGATCACGAAGGTCAGCATGAAGCCGATCAGATAATGCATCGGCACCGAGAAGCGCACGCGCCCGCCGTACATCGTGAACAGCCAGTTGAAGATTTTCACGCCCGTGGGGACGGCGATGATCATGCTGGCGATGCCGAAGATCGCGTTGACGTCGGCGCCGGCGCCCATGGTGAAGAAATGGTGCAGCCAGACGCAGAACGAGATGATGCAGATGGCGAGCGTCGCGAAGACCATCGAGCGGTAGCCGAACAGCGGCTTGCCGGAGAAGGTCGCGGCGACCTCCGAATAGATCCCGAACGCCGGCAGGATCAGGATGTAGACCTCGGGATGCCCCCAGACCCAGATCAGGTTCATGTAGAGCATCGAGTTGCCGCCACCGTCGTTGGTGAAGAAGTGGAAGCCGAGGTAGCGGTCGAGCATCAGCAGCGCCAAAGTAACGGTCAGCACCGGGAAAGCGGCGATGATCAGCAGGTTGGCGGCGAGGGAAGTCCAGCAGAACACCGGCATGCGCAAATAGCTCATGCCGGGCGCGCGGATCTTGAGGATCGTGGTCACGAAATTCACGCCGGTCAGCACGGTGCCGACGCCGGAAATCTGCAGGGCGACGAGGTAGTAATCGACCCCCACTCCGGGTGAGAAGGCCTTTTCGCTCAGGGGCGGGAAGGCGAGCCATCCGGTGCGCGCGAACTCGCCGATGAACAGGCTAAGGTTGATCAGCAGCGCGCCCGACGCGGTCAGCCAGAAGCTGACATTGTTCATGGTCGGGAAGGCGACATCGCGGACGCCGAGCTGCAAGGGCACGACGAAGTTCATGAAGCCGATGACCAGCGGCATCGCCACGAAGAAGATCATGATCGTGCCGTGCGCGGAGAAGATCTGGTTGTAATGTTCGGGCGGCAGATAGCCTTGCGATGCGCCGATCGCGAGCGACTGCTGCGCGCGCATCATGATCGCGTCGGCGAAGCCGCGAACCAGCATCACCAGCCCGAGCACGATGTACATGATGCCGATGCGCTTGTGGTCGGGCGAGGTGATGTATTCGTTCCAGAGATACGGCCACCAGCCCTTGCGCCAGACCCAGATGGCAATGGCGGCGATCGCCCCCAGCATGACCACGGACGTGAGCAGCGGAATGGGCTCGTGGAACGGGATCGCGTCCCAGGTGAGCCGGCCGAACAGGAAGCTCATGCCCTGGTTCCGTTCACAGGCCGGTTGTGCAGCGGCGGCGGCACCGGATTCGCCGGCACGCGATTGGCGACGATCGCGTCATAGAGGCCGGGTGAGACCGCGCCGTAGGTCATCGGCTTCACGTAGCTGCTTGGCCTGGACAGCTCAGCGTAGCCGCGGCCGTCGAGCACGGCCCCCTTGCCCCGCGACCCCTGTGCCCACATGGCGAACTGCTCCGCGGGCAGCGACTGGACCTGGAACTGCATGCCGGGGAAGCCGTCGCCGCTGAAATGACCTGACAGGCCGTTGAACGACCCTTGCTTGTCGGCCTGCAGGTTCAGCCGGGTCGTCATGCGCGGCATGGTGTAGATCATCGTTCCCAGTTGCGGCACCCAGAAGACGTTCCACACGGTCGCCGAAGTCAGCTTGAAATTCACCGGAGTGCCCGCCGGGACCACCAGCTGGTTGACCGTCGCGACGCCTTGGTCGGGATAGATGAACAGCCATTTCCAATCGAGCGAGACGACTTCTACGTTGAGCGGCGGCGTGCTCGATTTGAGCGGCCGGCTCGGTTCCAGGTCGTGGCTCCCGATCCAGGCTATGCCGGCGAGCAGCATCACGGTGAGCACGGGAATGCCCCAGACGACCATCTCGATCGCGCCCGAATATTCCCAGTCGGGCCGGTACACCGCCTTGGTATTGCCGCGCCGGAACCACCAGGCGAAGGCGAGGGTCGCGATCATCGTCGGGATGATGATCGCCAGCATGATCGCGGTCGAATTGATGAGAATGGTCTTTTCGGCGCTGGCCACCGGGCCGGCCGGATCGAGGACCCCGCGATTGCACGCGGTCAGCGCCAGCGGCGCGACGAGCGCCAGGCGACTCCAGTGAGGCCTCGATGAGTCCACGAGGCTGCGTTAGCCGCGACTGTTGCGCGCGGCAACGCGTGGCTCGACAGTTTAATCGGCCGGCCGCGCTACTGCTTGTTCTCGGTCTTCACGTCCTTGTTGACGTTCACGTCGACGTCCGTGTTGCCAACCTTGTTCTCGATCTTGTCGCCAGTCGCCTTGACGTCGTTGCCAATGTCGGCGGCGACGTTCTCCGCCGTGTTGCTGACGTCCGCCACGGCGTTCTCGGCCGTGTTCTGGTCGTACTGGACGGTGACGGCATTGCCTTCCTTGCTGACGTTGCAGCCGGCGGCCAGCGCGGCGAGCGGAAGTGCGAGCAGGATGCGCATTCGATGTCCTCCCTGGTTTGGGAGGGTCAACGCCGCTTGGCCTGTTTCGGTCCCGGCTCGATTCCTCCCGACAGCGTGGCCAGCATCGCCGTCCAGGCCGCGACGTTCTGCCTCAGTTGCTCGGGGTCGATCTTGTCGAGCGTATCGTCGGGCGTGTGGTGGATGTCGAAATAATGCGTCCCGTCCTGGCTCAGGCCAACGGCGGGCAGGCCATCCTCGATCATCGGGCCGATGTCGGAGCCGTCGGCCTTGTCGATGGCGCCGGGCACAATTCCGAGTGGGGCCAGCGCCGCCTGCAGGGCGCGGGCTTCGGCTTCGCGCGCGGTCCCGAGCTTGCTGTCGACCTTCCAGATGCGGTCGGCGCCGAAGTCGCTCTCGGCGATCGCGTAGTGCGGCTCGCGGCCGTGCAGGTCCTTGTAGAACATGCCGCCGTAGAGGCCCATTTCCTCAGCCCCGAACCAGACGACGCGGATCGTCCGTAAAGGCTGGCCCGCGTCCATGATGCGCTTCGCCGCCGCTGTGGTGATCGCCACGCCCGCGCCGTCGTCGATCGCGCCCGTGCCCAGGTCCCAGCTGTCGAGGTGACCGCCGACGAGCAGGATCGGCGCCTTCGGGTCGCGGCCGGGCACCTCGGCGATGACATTGCCGGACTCGCCCTGCCGGATGCTCGACACGAGCGTCAGGTGCATGGTCACCGGCTGGCCGCGCTTGAGGATGCGCTGCAGCTGCTCGGCATCGGGGAGGGCGAGGGCCGCCGCGGGGATCGGCTTCACGCCATCCTCGAACTGCTGGCCGCCGGCGTGCGGATTGCGGTGATGATCGGTGCCGATCGAGCGTACCACGACCGCGATCGCGCCCTTGCGGCTGGCGATGCTCGGGCCCTGCCGCCGCGGCCCGCCGAAGAAGCCGTAGCTCGAGCCGTCCTGGGTGCGCGGCATGGCATGGCTGATGAAGACGATCTTGCCCCGCACCGCCGAATCCGGCGCGGCCATGAGATCGGCGAGCGTGTCGAAACCGAGGACCTCGCCCGTGATCCCTTCGGGCGGCGTTGACGCGCTGTTGCCGAAGGCGGCGAGCGCCAGCTTCTGGGGAAAGGGCGCGAGAATCTCGGCGCTTTCGGGGCCGCGGGTCCACACCGGCATGGCGAAGCGCTCGACCCGGACATTGGCGAAGCCGAGCGCCTTCAATTTGGCGACCGCCCATTCGCGCGCCCGCGCTTCGGCTTCGGTGCCGCCCATCCGCTGGCCGATCTCGGTCGTAAGGCCCTCGACGATGTCCCAGGCATAATCGTCCTTGAGCGCGCGGTCGCGGATGCCCGCGACGTCGGCCGGGACGGTCGGGAGATAGAGCGGCTTGCTCGAGGGTGCAGGCGTCGGAGTCGGCAGCGATTGCGCGGCGAGCGGGCTGGCGGAAGCGAGGAGGGCGGCGGCGAGGAGCGTTCGGGTCATGCTGCATGGCCTAGCAAAGGAAAGGATGGAGTCACGCGCCGCAGCCGATAAAATTTGGCCGTTCGCCGATTAAAGCAGACGCATCTGGTCGCCCTCGGGGGGGCGGAACAGGTCGGTGCGCAGCGGGAACTTGGCCTGGCGGAGGCCATATTTCTTGGCGGCGATCTCGAAGCGGGTCTTGAGCAGCTCGGCCCACGGGCCTTGCCCGCGCATCCGGCTGAAGAAATTGGGATCGTTGTCGCGCCCGCCGCGCAGCGAATTGATCGTCGCCATCACTTTGGCCGCCCGGTCGGGATAATGCTCGTCGAGCCAGGCGCGGAACAGCGGGGCGACCTCGTGGGGGAGGCGCACCGGAAGATAGAAGCCGCCGGGCGCGCCCGCTTCGACCGCGGCTTCGACGATATGCTCGAGCTCATGGTCGGTGACCTGCGGCACGACCGGCGCGATCGCGACGTAGCAGGGGACTCCGGCGTCATTCAGCGCCTTGACCGCCGCGAGCCGCTTCTTCGGCTGCGGGGCACGCGGCTCCATCGTGCGCGCGACCTTGGGATCGAGCGAGGTGACCGAGATCGCCACTGAGGCGATGCGCAGGTCAGCCGCCTGTCTGAGCAGGTCGAGGTCGCGCAGCACGCGGTCCGACTTGGTGGTGATGGTGAAGGGATGGCGGGTCTCGAGCAGCAGCTCGACCACTGAGCGGGTAATGCGCCAGCGCTCCTCGATCGGCTGATACGGGTCCGTGTTGGTGCCCATGGCGATCGGCCGGCATTCGTAGCCGGGACGGGACAGGGCGGCGTGGAGCAGCTGGGCGGCGGTCGGCTTGACGAACAGCCGGCTCTCGAAATCCACGCCCGGCGACAAATCATGATAGGCGTGGGTCGGGCGCGCGAAGCAATAGATGCAGCCGTGCTCGCAGCCGCGGAAGGCGTTGACCGAGCGGTCGAAGCCGATGTCCGGCGAGCTGTTGCGCGTCAGGATCGACCGCGGATGCTCGATCGTCACGGTCGTCCGGCGCCTGGGCACGCCGTCGAGCGCCTCGACCTGGTCGAGCCACTCGCCCTCGGCCACGCGCTCCTGGAGATTGAAGCGCGTCGGCGTCGCGTTGCGCGTCGCCCCGCGCCCGTGGTTCGACTCGACCGGCATGGGGAGATTCTATGCCGTCGGTTAGAACATAACAAGAACGGAGATGGCCCGCGATGAACCGTCGCGCCTGCCGGCCCGGTTGAGCACGTCGCTGCATTTGTAATTGAGCCTCCACCGAACAGCCAAGTTCAACCCGCCAAGCGCCGCGCCCGACAGGGACACCTAGGTAAAAGGGGTTGAATGCATGCGTTACCAATTGATGGCGGCAGCGGCGCTGGCCGCGATCGCCGCGCCGGCCGCGGCCAACGATGGGTCGGGCTATATCGGCGTCGACGGCGGAGCTCTGTTTCCCAAGAAGCAGACTGTCGCCGGCTCGATCGACTTCACCACCAACGGAGTGACTGACTTCGCCCGCCAGGACATTGCGAGCGAGAAGTACAAGACCGGCTACGACCTTGATGTGGTCGGCGGCTACGACTTCGGCATGTTCCGGCTCGAGGGCGAGCTTGGCTACAAGCGCGCTAAGGCCAAGAGCCTGGCTGTCAACAGCACCTTCCTCACGGCGTTGAACGGCGGGTCCGGGCAGGGGTTCACGACGACCAGCAACTTCGGGCTCAACGACAAGACCAGCGTCTATTCGGCGATGGTCAACGGCCTCCTCGACCTTGGCGGCCAGACCGGCGTCGGCGGCTATGTCGGTGCCGGCGCGGGCTATGCCGACGTCCACCAGTTCGGCAACAGCCAGGGCAAGTTCGCCTGGCAGCTCCTCGCCGGGGTCTATGCGCCAGTCAGTGACAATATCGATGTCGGGCTCAAGTACCGCTACTTCCGGGCGGGCCGAATCAATGCCTCGGACGACTTCCCGTTCACCGCGGGGACCGGGACTTGCGGGACCGCCGGCTGTTCGGCGGGCACGGCGACGTTCGACGAGGACAGCCGCTTCACCTCGCACAGCCTGCTCGCCAGCCTGACCTACAATTTCCGCGGGCACGCCGCGGCGGCGCCACCTCCGCCCCCGCCGCCGCCGCCGCCACCTCCGGCAGCGCCGGCGACGCAGACCTGTCCCGACGGCTCGGTCATCCTCGCGACGAGCGAATGCCCGGCGCCGCCTCCACCTCCACCGCCGGCGCCCGCGCCGACGGAGCGCGGCGAAAGGGGCAAGTAGCCGCGTCAACGGCAGCTCCCGGGTTCTCCCTCGTGGCCCGGGAGCTGTTCGTGTCTAGTGCTGGAGGCGGGTCATCCCGGTCGGGAAGGACGGCCAGTGATGCTCGGTCATGGCCTTGAGGGTCGGCGTGCCTTCGTCGTTGAGGCCCTGGTACACCCACATGTTCCTGAGGACCGCCGGGACGTAATAGCGCGTTTCCCAATAGGGGATCGATTCGATCCACAGCAGCGGATCGCCCTTGTCGTTGATCGCTGCCCAGCGCGCGACCGGCAGCGGCCCCGCATTGTACGATGCAATCACGCGCGGGAGCTGGCCCGCGGTGCCCGAGTTGCCGCGCATCATCTCGATGAAGCTCTGGCCATATTCGAGATTGTACTTGGGGTCGGTCAGCGCCGCGTTGGTGTAGGGCACGCCGCGATTGCGCGAGACGAGCTGGGCGGTGACCGGCAGGACCTGCATCAGTCCGACCGCGCCGGCCGTGCTGACCGCCGTGCGCCGGAACGCCGACTCCTGGACGATGTGGCCGAAGGCGAGGGCGGGATCGACCCGCCAGCCCATCACCGGGGTCCACTTGGGATTGGGATAGCGGTCGGCGGCGTCGGAGCGTGCACCCGGCTGGCCGTTATTGGCGAGCCACAGCTGTGCGGCGGGAAGGTCGAGCTTCTTGGCCAGCTGGATCAGCGCGTGATGCTCGGCCGGCTGGCCGATCTTGGCCTGGTGGCGAAGCATTTCCTCGGCCAGCGCGGGCTCGCCGATCCGCGCCAGCTCCATCGCCCGCTGGACGTTGGCATATTGGTCGACCTGCGGATCGCGGCCGGCAAATGGGTCGTCGGGAAGCTTGGTCGACATGCCGAGCGTCTCGCGCGCAAGCAGGCCGTAGAAGCTCTCGGGGCCTTCCGCGGTGTTCGCCGCGGCCCGCAAGAGCG
>DATEIK010000107.1:0-11866 GCA_035279065.1 Sphingomicrobium sp.
CGCCATAGGCATCAACCTCGATCGACGCGCGCTGTCCCGGAACCATCCGGCCCACGTCCTTTTCCTTAAAGTTGGCCTCGACCCACGCATTGGTACTGTGAACGAGGCTCACCATGCCAACGCCGAGCACGGCCATCTGCCCGACCTGGAGGTTATCGGCATTTTCGACCACGCCATCCATCGGCGCGCGGACGGTGGTCCGCTCGAGGTCGAGCCGGGCCTTGTCGACCGCCGCTTGCGCCTGGGCGATCTGCGGCTGGTCACCGCCGGGCGCCAGCGCGGCATGCGCATTGGCCGACCGCGCCCGCGCGTCGGCGAGGTCCTGCTCCGCGGTCTTCACCTCGTTCAGCGCGTCTTCGTAATCGGCGCGAGTGGTAAAGCCCTGTTTCAGGAGCGCCTGCTGGCGGGCCAAGGCGTTCTTCTTGATCTGCACATTGGCCTGCTCGCCGACGATGTCGGCACCGGTTCCGGCGGCCTGCGTCCTGAGCTGGCTCGTCTGCAAATGCGCCGCGGCGAGCTGGGCCTGCGCCTGCTCGAGCGCGACCTGGAACGGGGCCGAGTCGATCCGATAGAGGATCTGGCCCCGCTTCACCTGGCTGCCGTTCTTGACATAGACCTGCGCGATCGGCCCGGTGACCTGCGGACTGACCGAGACGATGTCCTGCTTCACCTGCGCGTCGTCGGTCGAGACGCTGCCGCCGCTGGTCAGCCAGTAATAGGCCCCGCCGAGGATCAGCAACGCAGGCACGATCAGCATCAGGATCGTGCGCGCGCTCGCGAACGTCTTCGGGAGCTTCAGCGTGCGCCCAACCTTGGGTGCATCCGCCGTCTCGGCGCCGGTCATGGGTTCGGTGGCCATCTTGTTCATTGATTCGACGCCCTGTTGCTGGTGGCCGGCCGGGCAGCATTTTCGCGTGCCTGCGCGAGCACCCGGCGAGTGGTTTCAAGGTCCTTCGGGTCGATTCCCGAAAACGCGCGATCGACCAGCTGGGCGCCCACGCCCTGCAGCTTTTCGATCAGTGGTTGCGCCTGGTCGGTCACGTGAAGCCGCCAGGCGCGCCGGTCCTCGGGGTCGCGCATCCGTTCGACCAGCCCCGCTTCCTCCAGCCGGTCGACGATTCGGCACAGAGTGATCGGCTCGAGCTCGAGCATGTCGGCGAGTTCGACCTGCCTCAGGCCCGGCTTGCGGGTCAGCTTGAACAGCACTTTCCACTGTGCTCGCGTGACGCCGAGCCCGACCGCCATACGGTCGAACGCCTTGCGCAGCGCGTGCGCCGTCTCGCCGATTTCGAAGGGAAGCGTTTCCATTTGCGACGGATATAGTAAGCTTGCTTATTATGTGCAACGCCGAAATCGCTGCCGCGTTCCACGATGACCGAAACTTCATGTCGCGTTGACGGCGCGAAGCGCGCGACCTAACTCCGGCGCGCTGGCGAGCGGGTATGATGTAATGGTAGCCTGTCAGCTTCCCAAGCTGAACGCACGGGTTCGATTCCCGTTACCCGCTCCAAAATCGGAACGTCCGGGGGACGTTTCGATTTTTGGAGCGCACGTCGCGAAGCGGCGAGGCGACAGGTCGCGAGCTGCCGGGGCATGCCGGAGCATTGGAGCGCACGAGCGCAGCGAGTGACGACAGCCTTGGGTTAGAACAGGCTTTCCTGGACCTGCGACAAAACGTTGATCACCACCGGGCTATCCGCGTCGCAGCAATATTCCACAACGCCGATCTTGCCGGTGTTGTTGTAGCCGTCGATCGCGGAATGCATCGCCGCTGCGCTGTAGGGGATGTCCTCGTCGCCGACAGTGAACGGATTCTGCCAGCTGCCTGAACTCGGCGCGACCCGCGAGTCGAAGTGGAATTTCGCCCACAGGTCGTCGTCGTGGAAGCTGGTGTTCAAGTTGGTGTCCAGCGTGCTTGGCGTATCATCAGCGTTGCTCGTGCTGGCGAACTGCTGCAACCAATCGATCGCGGCGTCCAGATATTCGCGCGGCGAAACCTTGCCGTCGTTGGGGTCGACCGTGCCGATGCAATTGCCGGTGGTATCATCGGGGTTGTTGGCGAGGTAGTTCAGCCACGCCGCAACGACGTCGCGGCCGAGCATGTAGATGCCGTCAGAGGTCTTGCCTTCGACCAGTTGCTTGCTCGACGCATTGATCAGCTTCTTGGCGTCGGCGATGCTGATGAAGATCGTATCTTCGCCCGCGTCCGTGATGCCGTTTTTGTTGTAGTCGCCGATCAGCAGGCCGACGTCGGGATCGTATGTCTTGTTGTCGTACAGCTTGTCGCCCTGGATCGCATTGACGAAGCCGTCACCGTTCTTGTCCATCGGATTGACGGTGCCGTCGCCATCGCTGTCCACGGAGTAGAGCAGCTCGCCCGCGGCAAAGCCAGGCGTCCCGGCCTGCTTGGGCTGGTTGTTGTCCACGCCGTCCCAGAAGGTGCCCCACTTGGTGCTCGCCCAGAATCCCGGCGTGCGCACGCCGACGCACTCCTCGCTCTCGAGGACGTAATAATTGGCGTCGTCTTCCGCCGTGACGGTCGTATCGCTGATCGCCGATACTGCTGAGACGGCCGCCGTATTCTCGTGCTGGCCGAGCGCGGAATCGAGCGAATAATAGACCGCGAAGGAATCGCCCACGCCGAGGACGAAATCGTCGTCGGTGAGGGGGTTGCCGTCGGCGTCGTCGAGCGTGCCGTCCATGTCCTGATCGTAATCCGACCAGGCGCCGTCGATGATCCCGTCATTGTCGATGTCGATCTGCGCGTTGACCAGATTGTAGTCGATCGGATCGTTGGTCTCGACGCCATTGTGGTCGACGGTGTCTGAGATCGAGATCCCCGACAGCGCTTCGTTGCCGGTGTTGGAGACGACGACCTTGAAATCGACCGTGGTGCTGGCGCTTGCCAGCGGCCCGTTGGGATCATTCGCATCGACGAAGGTGCCGCTGACGTCGGTCTTGACGTACTTCGTGATGCTGATGTCGGGATTCGGCAGGAAATTGGCAAAATCCATGCCGGTCTGGTCGGTCCCCGAGGTGCCAGTGATGACGTAGCCCGTGTCGCCCAGGGTCTGCACGTACCCGCTCGGCAGCACTTCATAGACCTTCAGGCCGGCATAGCTCGCGTCGAGGCCAGTGAACGACCAGGTGCCGTCGCTCGCGGTCGTCGTCGCTTCGTCGGTGCCGGCTTCGTAGGTGCCGTTCTTGTTGATGTCGATGAAGATGGTGACGTTGCCGAGGCCGACGTCGCCGGTCGTGTCGCCGTCCCCGTTGTCGTCCGTGTACTTCGTTCCCGAGATCGTGAAGGTCTCGAAGTTGGCGAAGTCGAGATTGCCTTGGTTGGTTCCGGAGGTGCCGGTGACGATGTAGTTAGTGTCGGTCACCGTACCGACCTGGCCGACGGTCTGGACGTAACCCGTCGGGGTGACTTCCTTGACCTCCTTGCCAGCGGCGGCCGCGGTCAGCCCGGTCAGTTCCCAATAGCCGACATCGGCGGCGTCAATCACGCCGTCATGGTTGGCATCCGTGGAGCCGTTCGACGTGGTCGTCTGCGGGTCGTCTGCCGACAGGCCGTTGCCGGTCATGTCGACGAAGATCGTCACGCCTCCGAGCCCCGTGTCGTCGGAAGTGATGCCGTCCCCGCTCGCGTCGGTGTACTTGTGACCTGAAAGCGTGAAGGTCTCGAAGTTGCCGAAGTTCATGACGTGGGTCGCGCCGAACGCGCCCGAGATCGCCGGCGAACCCGTAGTCGTCAGATTGTTGCCGGAGAAGTTGAACGTCGTCGTGCCGTTGGCGGTCGCGTCGCCGTCGTAGGTGTTGACCCACCCGGTCTGCGAATGCTCGGTCAGCGTGATCGTGTAGGTTTCGTTCTTGTCCGAGCTGACCGGGACCGCGATCGAATAGTATCCCACCGGATCGATGATGCCATCGCCATCGACATCATGCGCTCCGTCCGATGTCGTGACCGTGCCGTCGACGACCACGTGCTGGATGTTCTTACCTTTGCCTTCGTCATAGGTGATCGTGTAATCGAAGGACCATCCGCCCAGGCCGACTTCACCGACATCCCACTGGCCATTGCCGTTGGCGTCATCGAATTTGTAGCCGGTGATGTTGCCGCCGGTCTGTTTCGAAACCGACCATTCCTCGAAACCGTCATTGGCGAGGTAACCGCCGTAGATCGCGGTCGCGATGTCGCCGGTGTCGCTCCCGTTGTCGCCGAGCGCGGTATTGGCCGGATCGTCGAGCGGAGTGAGGCCATCGCTACCGTCCAGCGTCGTGGCGCCGCCGAACTCGGAGTAAAGCGTGACGTAAGTGTCGTCCGGATCGACTGCTCCGAAATTGGCCAGTGGCACGTAGAAGAACATGTCCGAGCTGCCGCTGCCAGAGGACAGGCCGGCGTCGAGCAGGATGCTGTGATTCGAGTCGGCGATGCCATCGAGGTTGGCATCATCCATGTCGTAAACTAGGTCGGCGTTGTTGGTGAACCAGCTGCCCGTAATCAATCCGGTAGCCTCGCCGTCTGCGACAGCGCTCGTGTAGAGCTTGATCTCATCGACAGAGAGCAGCGATGAGCTGTTGAGCTGATTGATGTCCAGCCGGAACTCGTAATATTGCGTGCCATCGATCGTGACGATGGGAACCTCGCTCAGCAACAGCGAGGTCGTGAAATTCGGCGATGTATTCTCTTCGTACGACACCGGACGCGCCGAGCTGTTGTAGCCGTTCTCGAGGCCGTCGCCGCTGCCGGGGTCCTGGACCCGGACGATCGCCTGGATCAGGCCGGTTCCCGAAGAGCTGTCGGGCTTGTTCTGGAAGAACAACGCGTCGTTGATTTCGGCGCGGTCGCCGGTCGCCTTGGTCAGGTCGAAATAAGTCGTGCCGCCAGTGCTGCTGAACGATGATTGCCCAGTCGCCGTGCCCGCCATGCCCCTCACTCCCTCGGTTAACGCCAGGCGCACCGACCGCTTCCATTCGAAAACGGTTTCGCCCACCCGAAGAGCGACAAGATTGAGACGACGCAGACAGGCTGCCGCTCACCTGTGGGTGGAACGGTGGACTAGCGTGTGAGTATTCGACTCGTTAACCGCCGGAGCATAGACCCGTGTTAAGAAAAATTTAACGTTACCGAAAGTTAATCCGATGAAATTTCAGGGTGTTGCCGGTTTCGCGCGGGCCGGGCCTAGCGCTTGCCGCGCTCGCCCGGCGCCGGTTGCGGCGTCCCCGCCCCCGCGCCAGTCCGCGACAGGATGAAGGTCGCGACGTCGGCATAGAGCTCGTCGTTCTGCGTCTTGGTTGACCCGATCCCGTGGCCGGCCTTTTCGTCGACCCGGAACAGCACGGGCTCGGTTGGCCCCGCAGTGCGGAGGGTCGCCGCGAACTTGGCCGGCTCCCAGCTCGACACGCGGGGATCATTCAAACCCGTCGTGATCATGATCGGCGGGTATTTGACCCCCGCTTTGATGTTCTGAAGCGAATCCATCGCCATCAGATTTTCGAAGCCTTGCCTGTCCTTGATGGTGCCGAACTCGGGAATGTTGGCCGGCCCCGTCTGGCTGAACTCCGACCGGCTCGCGTTGGCTGCGGGAACCAGGTCGAAGACTCCCGCGAACAGGTCTGGCCGCTCCTCCATTGCCCGCCCCATCGTGATCCCGCCGGCAGAGCCGCCGATGATGAACAACCTTTCCTTCGTCGCATAGCTGCGCCCGATCAGCTCTTCGCCGCAAGCGATGAGGTCGCGCCAGGTGTTGGGCTTGGTCGCGTCCTTGCCGCCCAGGTGCCAGGCCTCGCCGAGCTCACCGCCGCCACGAACGTGGCACACCGCATAGTCGATGCCGTTGGGCAGCGTTGCCATCGGACGGCTTCCGAAGGTCGGGAATTGGGATATGCCATATGCTCCATAGGCGAGCAGCAGCACCGGGCGCGGATGGACCGCGCTCTTGTCCGTGACAAAGCTGAGCGGAACCTCGACTCCGTCCTTGGCCTTCGCCTTCAAATCGACGACTTGATACTGCGCCGGCTCGAAGCCCTGCGGGGCTCTGCCCATGCCGAGATCGGCAAACCCGCCGGTCGGGTCGTATGCGTAACTTCTCGGCGGTGTCGCCCAACTGTCGAGAATCACCTTCGCGCCCGGGTAACGCGCGTCGGCAGCCAATTCGTTGATCGAGCCCTTGATAGGCAATGGGATGATCTGCTCGGTACCGCCATTGAGCGGGACCCGGATCAGCTCCGAATAAACCCCGCGCCGGGCGCGCACGTACAATCCGTCCGCCGCGGCAGCGAGCCCTTCGATCACGCGGTCGGCAAGCGCCGGCACGATTTCCCGTGCTGCGCTGAACGGTTGGCCGGCGTCCAGCGCCAGGACCTTGAACGTCGGCGCGTCCTTGTGACTGAGGAGGAAGATGTGGTTCCCGGAGACCGAGATGTTCGTGATCTGGTCCGCACGATTTACCAGCGGCTGCCAGTGCCCATCCGGCCGGGAGGCGTCCGCGATCGAGCCGGTCCACATCGCGATCTCGTTCTGAACGCCGTTGATGCTTCCGGCGACAGCGACCATCGAGCCCGGAAATATCGCGATAATCGGCGTTTCGTCGGCGGTGAACGGGATCGCGCTTGATACTCCGGCGCCAAGCACGGGTACGGGCCGATCCTTCAGGTTCCAGGCATATTCCTTTGCGAACTGATATTTGGCGGTTTCGGGGTCACCTGGCTTCTTTGGATTCAGAAGTGACACGAAAACCGTCTTGTCATCCGGGGACCAGCTCGGGAATGCCCCTTGGGCATTGGGGATCGGCCCGGCGATCCTGGCACCCGTCGCGGCATCGTAGATCCACAGGGAGGCGTCTTCTGATCCTCCCTCCGATATTCCAACGCCAACCTTGGAGCCGTCATTCGACGGATTGAAATAGTTGATCGCAAAAGGCTCGTTTCCATTGGCCGCCCGGATCGCGGCGACATCAACCAGTTTGCGAACCTGGCCATTGGCTTCCCGCACCATCAGGTCGAAATTGTCGGATCCAGCGCTCCGCTGTTCGTAGAACGTCCGCCCACCCGCGGCTGGAGTGATCGACTGGATGACATCCCATGACCCCGTCATCGCGCTCAGCCGCTGAAGAATGTCGGCATGCTGCGGAAGAGAGTCGAGATAGGATCGCGTGAATCGCCCTTCGGCCTTCATCCAATTGGTGACGGCAGGCCCCTGCTGCTCGAAGTAGCGGTAACGGTCGGTGATCTTCTGGCCGAAGATGGTTTCGGTGACCGGCTTTGCAGGCGGTACCGGCGGCTGGCCCGGCAAAGAGGCCGCAGTGACAGGCGCGAACGCGATTGTGCCGCAAACAAGCGCAACGAACTTTCTCATGCCCACTCCCCTTGCTGGAACGCAATCTTTGAGCGTTTTCGGAAAATCAGCAGCTTGCAAGTTAACGCAAGTGAATGTGTCGCGTTAGATGCCGCCTTCGACGGGCTCGAACCCGGCGTCGGCCAGCCGCCGCGACAGGTCGCTGCCGGTCTCCCGGACCAGCGCCTCGTCCTCCGACCGGATCACGAAATTCGCGCCGTAGCGCCCGTCCTTGAAGAACGGATAGCTGCCGATCGCGACGCCCGGATGCGCGGCCTCGGTCTCGCGCAGCAGGTCGGCGACTTCGCTCTCGGGAGCGCGCGCGCCGACCGTCACCGACACCACCGGCCGCCCGCCCTCGAGCGTCCCGGTCAGCGCGTCCATCATGCTCGCCGCAATATGCGGCACGCCGGCAAGGATATAGACGTTACCCATCTTGACCCCCGGCGCGCCCGAGCTCGGGTTGGCGATCAGCTCCGCACCTTCCGGCACCCGCGCCATCCTCAACCGCGCTTCGTTCAACCCGCCCGGCCGGTCGCGGTAATAGTCCTCAAGGATCGCCCGCGCCTCGGGATGCACCACGACCGGCACCCCGAATGCCGCGGCGATTGCGTCGACCGTGATGTCGTCGTGGGTCGGCCCGATCCCGCCGGTCGTGAACAGGTAATCGTGCGCCGCGCGGAGCGCGTTGACGGTCTCGGCGATGCGTGTCGTGACGTCCGGCACGATCCGCACTTCGGCCAGCCGTATGCCCTGGACGTTGAGCCAGGTCGCGAGCTGGGCGACATTCTTGTCCTGCGTCCGCCCGGACAGGATCTCGTCGCCGATCACCGCCAGCGCGGCGGTCCAGACTCGCTGATCGTTCAACGGGCGCTCCATTCGACTTCCGCGCTCCCCGTGCCTATTTAGGGGCCATGACTCAATACATCAGTGTCGCCGCCGATGACCGGGTCGAAGCCCGCAACGGCGTCATCAAGCTCCACGGCCCCGAGGGCTTCGCCGGCATGCGCAGGGCGGGCAGGCTCGCTGCCGAGGTCCTCGACGCGCTCGTGCCCCACGTCGTGCCGGGCGTCTCGACCCAGGACCTCGACGACATCGTCTACCAGATGACCGTCGAGGCCGGCGCCATCCCCGCGACCCTCGGCTATCGCGGCTACACCAAGAGCTGCTGCATCTCGATCAACCATGTCGTGTGCCACGGTATCCCAGGCGAAAAGACGCTGAAGGACGGCGACATCGTCAACATCGACGTGACTCCGATCGTCGATGGCTGGCACGGCGACACCAGCCGCATGTACCTCGTCGGGGACGTGCCGCTCAAAGCCCGCAAACTCGTCGACGTCACCTACGAATGCCTGATGCTGGGCCTCGATCAGGCGAGGCCCGGCAACCATCTCGGCGACATCGCCAACGCCATCCAGCGCCACGCCGAAGCGCAGCGCTACAGCGTCGTGCGCGATTTCTGCGGCCACGGGGTCGGGCGGCTGTTCCATGACAGCCCCGAGGTCATCCACGCCGGCCGCCCCGGCACCGGGCCGGAGCTCAAGCCCGGCATGATCTTCACCGTCGAGCCGATGATCAACATCGGCCGTCCCGACGTGAAGCTCCTAGACGACGGCTGGACCGCGGTCACCCGCGACCGCTCGCTGTCCGCGCAGTTCGAACATTCGATCGGCATCACCGACGACGGCTGCGAGGTGTTCACGAAAAGCCCCGGAGGCTTCGACAAGCCGCCTTACTAAGCCAACCCCAGCATCCACTCCGCCGCGGCGTCCAGCGCCTCGGCGCGCGCCTCGTCCCTGGTACGGCCGCTGCTGGCCAGCACGTTCAGCGAATGGTCGGCGCCCTCGATCGCGTGCAGCGTCGCGCGCTCGCCGAGGCCCGCGACCATGGGCTTCAACAGCGCCATCTCCGCCAGTGCGTCCCGCGATCCCGACACGAACAGCATCGGGATCTCGACCGACTGCAAGTGATCGGCGCGCTCGGTACCGGCCTTGCCGGCCGGATGCAGCGGAAAGCCAAGGAAGACCAGCCCGCGCACGCCTTCGAGCGGCCGCGCCGCCTGGGCCTGCGAGGTCATTCGCCCGCCGTACGAACGGCCGCCGGCAAACAGCGGCAGGTCGGGCACGAGCCTCGCCGCCTTGGCGACGGCCGCTTGCACCGTTCCCTGGGCGACCGGCGCGGGATCGGGGCGCTTGCCCCCTTTCTCCATGTACGGGAACTGGAAGCGCAGGGTCGCAATCCCGCGCTCGGCCAGTCCTTGGGCATTCGCGGCCATGCTCGGATGCGCCATGCCGACGCCCGCGCCGTGCGCGAACACGAACAGCGCCTTGGCGTCCTTCGGGCGCAGGAGCAGGCCCGACACCTCGCCGTTGCGGGTCGGAACCTTGACCGGTGTCGCCTTCATGCGGCCGCCCTCGCCGCTTCGTCCCACCGCGCGGTCAGCGCGCGCGCCGCCTCGACGTCCGGCGGGAAGTCCACTTCGCCCCATTCCTCACCATTGATGTCCAAGGTCCAAACCTCGCTCGATTGCGCAATGTGGTTGATGACGCGGAGATACCAGATGGTCGTACCCTCGGGCGTGCGCATCGCCGCTTCGATCGCCTCGCGGAACTGCTCGGCGCCACCGCCGCGGAAGGCCAGCAGCCCGATCGATTCGGCGTTGACGCCCTCGCTGATCCTCTTGCCGATCGCTTTCAGCCGCCCGCCGTCCTCGACGACCTTCATGTCGTCCTCGTCATAGCCTTCGGCCTTGCGGTCGATGGTGACGCAGATGCCGCTGCGGTCGTTGGCAACGACCTTGGCCATCAGCGCGGTCGAAACGAGGGTGTCGCCGTTCCACACCAAGCAGTCGCCGCTCAATTGCTCGCGCGCCATGTAAAGCGATCCCGTGTTGTCGGCGACCTTGTAGAAGGGGTTAAACACCGTCCGAACGTTCGGTCCGCCGCTGCGCCGCGCGATCGCCTGGCTGACCAGCTCGTCGTGGAAACCGGTCACGACGACCGCTTCGTGGACGCCGTTGGCCTCGAGCGTGTCGAGCTGGCGATCGAGCAGGCTGCGCCCGTTGAACTCGATCAGGCACTTGGGCCGGTCGTCGACCAGATGGCCGAGGCGCGAGCCCTGCCCGGCGGAGAGGATGATGGCTTTCATGAGATTCCGTCGATTACTTGGGCGGCCACTGCCTTTCAAATGTGTCGGCGATTGGGCATTAGCGGAATTGGCGATCGCATGAGGGCCGACGCGTGAAGAAAATCGAAGCGATCATCAAGCCGTTCAAGCTCGACGACGTCAAAGACGCGCTGCACGAAGTGGGCGTCTCGGGCATCACTGTGGCCGAAGTGAAGGGCTTCGGCCGCCAGAAAGGCCACACCGAGCTCTATCGCGGCGCCGAATATGTGATCGACTTCCTGCCGAAGGTGAAGGTCGAGGTCGTGGTCGAGGATTCGCTCGTCGAGAATGTCGTCGAGGCGATTGAGAATGCCGCGCGCACGGGCCGCATCGGCGACGGCAAGATTTTCGTGATTCCGGTCGAGGAGGCGATCCGCATTCGCACCGGCGACCGCGGCGCCGACGCGATCTGATGCTTGACGAGCGCCTCGCATCCATGGCCCCCGACGAGCTCAAGGGAGCGATGCGGAGCCTGGGCTATCGCACGCAGAACGACCTCGCCCAGGCGATCGGGGTGTCGCGCTCGGCGGTCAGCCTGTGGCTCGAAGGCAAGGTCGGCGTGCCCCGGCCCGTCGCCATGCTGCTGAGGATGCTCGTTGCCGCTCAGCGCAGGGTTTATTGAGCGCGATGGAAGCGAGCCGCGAACAGCATGATGCGGCGGCGGCGCTTGCTGAGCGGTTCAGCGACAGCTGGAACCGTCGGGACGGACCGGCTTACGGGGACGCTTATTGGCCCGACGCGGAGCTCGTCGATCCGACCGGCACGATTTGGGATGGCCGCGACGCGATCGAACAGATGCACGTCGAGCTTTGGAACGGTCCTGCCAGCGGGACGCGCGTCGAAGCGCGAGTCAGGCGCGTGCGAGCACTTTCGCCAACCCTAATGGTGGTCGATCTTGAGGTCGCAGTTGCTGGATTCATCCCTGCTCCGCCCGGCACAGCCGCGGCGGAAGTCGGAATGGTTCGTGCCAACCTTAAGCACGTTGCGGAGATGCGGGCGGGCGAGTGGAAGATCGTCGCCTCGCAAAACACCTTCGTGGCCGCGCCGCCGCCGCAATAGCGCTAAAGACCTTTCATGCTTCCCCTCGACGACCAGCAGCAGGCCGCGCGCGACTGGTTCGAAGCCTTGCGCGACCGGATCTGCGCCACATTCGAAGCGATCGAGCGCGAAGCGGGGTCGGAGGCGGCCTTTGCGTACACCTCATGGGAGCGCAGCGACGCGAGCGGCGAGCCGGGCGGCGGCGGCGTGCGCGGCCAGATGGCCGGCCAGGTCTTCGAGAAGGTCGGAGTCAACGTTTCGACCGTCGGCGGCACCTTCTCGCCCGAGTTCGCGAAATCGATCCCCGGCGCCGAGGAGGACCCG
>DATEIK010000108.1:0-6848 GCA_035279065.1 Sphingomicrobium sp.
CGAGGCAGGACGGCGGCATTGCTGCTCGGCTCTTGCTGCCCAGTAGAGCCCCCCGGCGCGAAGCTCGCGCTGCTGCGCGAGCGCTGCGACCTGCTGGAAGTCGCGCGACGCCGATTCGCAGTCGCCGAGCCGCCACGAGGCGAGGCCCGAGACCCAAGCGGCCTGTGACGCCCACTCCCCGGTCGCGCCCGGGCGCCACGTGTCGGAAACGCGGCGCGCGTCCATGTCGAGTCCGAGCACGTAATAGACGAAGGCGACGCGTTGCCCGGCCTCGGCGCGCGCTTCGACCGAGAGCTGCGGCGCGTAGATCAGCAGCTGCCCTTCGGCGCCCGATGCGTCGTCGGCCTTGATCAGCGGGTCGAGCAGCGCGCGGAGCTCGTCCGCCGCGGGTTCGCCCTGGACCGGCCGCGCCTTGTAGCGGACCGGGGCCGAGCCGAGATTGACCGTCGCGCGCTCGGGGACGACGAGCGGCGGCGTGATCGCACCGCGCTTGATCGCCATCAGCGCGAGCTGGTTCGCCTGCGGAAGCTCGGGCGCAGCCGTGATCAGCGCCTGAAGCGAGGCGAGGTCGACCTGCGGCGAGCCCTTGGCGGTGTACAGCTCGGCCTTCGCGACCGGGGTCAGGATACCCGGCGGGAGCGCCGCGATGCCGGCCTGCGCGGTCGCCCATTGCCCGGCGTCGATCGCGTCGAACACGCCGCGCCAGTCCTTCGGCGCCGGTACGGTCGACGCAGCCGGCGCGGGGGGCTGTACGATTGCCGGCTGGGCTGATGTGACGGGAGCTGTCTGCAGCGGCGCGAGTGGATCGGGCGTCTGCGCGAACACCGGCGCGGCGCAAATCAAGCTTCCGAACGCAAGCCATCCAGCCTTCAAGACTCGTCCTCCATCAGCAGCAGCAAGTCCTTCCATGCCAAGGACTTGTTTGAAGGTTGATTAACCAGGTTGCGCGGGTGGAAGGTCGCGACGGTCCGAACTCCCTCGACCTTGTGGGCGTGGCCGCGCGCCTGCGGAAGGCGTTTGCCGAGCAGCGCCATGCACGGGCCGTCGCCGAAAAGCAGCAGCCGCCTGGGCCTGGCGAGGCGGATGTGCTGCCGCGCGATTTCGGCACACTGCGCGCGTTCCTTGTCGCTCATCCGCGCGCCGGGCGCGCTGAAGCAGGACAGGGAGGCGCTGTAGGCGTCCTCGGCCGTCAGGCCGATGGCGGCGAGCATGCGCTGCGCCAATTCCCATGCCGCCCCACCGATCGGCTGGCCGGCGGCTGCATCCTCGAGCGTTGGCGCATCGGTGAGCAGCATGATCGCCGCTGCTTCGGGCCCATGCGGCAGGACCCGCTTCGCGGCGGCGCCGGCGAGCGGCAGGGAGACGCTGCTCGCCAGCCATTGCTGAAGCTCACCCAGCGTCTCCTGGTTTGGTTGGATGAGGTTGGGTTCGGGCTCTGGCTCAGCGGGAACGGCCACCTTGCGCGGCGCGGGCTTCAGCCAGTCGCGCGGGCTTTCCTGCACCGCGACGTCGACGCCAGCCTCGAGCCACCAGGCAAGCGCGCTCCTCGCTTGCGCGAGGCTGATATCTTCGACGTTCCCACCCACCGCTTCCTTCCTCCCTGCCATTGACGTCATGGTCAAGGAATTGGAGAGGGCGGTGAGTCGAATTGTGCTCCCTCCGCGACGAGACGCGAGCCGGAGCCAGGAAAGGGGCCCATGAGCGAACGCGAATCCATGGCCTATGACGTGGTGATCGTCGGCGCCGGCCCCGCGGGCCTCAGCGCCGCGATCCGCCTGAAGCAGCTCGCAAGCCAGGCCGGGCGCGATCTCTCCGTCTGCATCCTCGAGAAGGGCAGCGAGGTCGGCGCGCACATCCTTTCGGGCGCGGTGATCGACCCGATCGCATTGAATGAGCTGATCCCCGATTGGAAGGACAAGGGCGCACCGCTGACTGTGCCGGTGAGCGAGAACCACCATTGGCTGCTGACCAGAACCGGCAAATGGGGGATGCCGCATGCGCTGCTGCCGCCGTTCATGCGCAACACGGGCACCTACACGCTGAGTCTCGGGAACCTGTGCCGCTGGCTCGCGGCGCAGGCCGAAGAGCTGGGGGTGGAGATCTTCCCGGGATTTCCGGCCGCCGAGATCTTGTTCAATGACGACGGTTCGGTGAAGGGCGTCGCGACGGGGGACATGGGCATCGCCCGCGACGGCAGCCATCGCGCCGATTACCAGCCGGGGATTGAGCTCCACGCGCGCTACACGTTCTTCGCCGAAGGGGCGCGAGGGCATTTGACCAAGCGCCTGACCGAGCTGTTCGGGTTGCGGGAGGAATGTGGACCGCAGGTTTTTGGTTTGGGAATCAAGGAACTGTGGGATGTTCCTGGCGAGAAGCATAAGCCGGGCCGAGTGATCCACACGCAAGGCTGGCCGCTGAGCGACGCGTGGGGCGGCGGCTTCCTCTACCACCAGGAGAACAACCAGGTCGCCTTGGGGTTCGTGGTCGCGCTCGACTATCACAACCCGTACCTCTCGCCGTTCGAGGAATTCCAGCGCTGGAAGACGCACCCAGCGATCCGCGCCGAGATCGAGGGCGGCCGCCGGGTTTCCTATGGTGCGCGCGCGATCAACGAGGGCGGCTACCAGGCGATTCCGCGGCTCGTGTTTCCGGGCGGCGCACTGATCGGCTGCTCGGCCGGCTTCGTGAACGTGCCCCGGATCAAGGGCACGCATACGGCGATGAAATCGGCGATGATCGCCGCCGAATGCGCCTTTGCCGCGATCGCCGAGGATCGCGCCAGCGATGTGCTCGAGGCCTACCCGCCCGCGCTGCACAAGAGCTGGGTCTGCCAGGAGCTTTACAAGGTCCGCAACGCCCAGCCGGCGGTCGCGCATTGGGGCGGGACTCTGGGCACGCTCTACGCGGGGCTCGACATGTGGCTCGGCCAGCTCGGACTGAACCTGCCGTGGACGCTGAAGAACCGGCCCGACCACAAGAGTCTCAAGCCGAAAAAGGAAGCGAAGCCGATCGACTACCCCAAGGCGGATGGGGTGCTGACCTTCGACCGCCTGTCGTCGGTGTTCATCTCCAACACCAACCACGAGGAAGACCAGCCGGTTCATCTGACGCTCAAGGACGCAGACATACCGACCGTCATCAACCTTCCGGTTTATGCCGGGCCGGAGCAGCGCTATTGCCCTGCGGGAGTTTACGAATTTGTCGACGGCGAGAACGGTGAACCCAGGCTCCAGATCAACGCCCAGAATTGCGTCCACTGCAAGACGTGCGACATCAAGGACCCGACCCAGAACATCAACTGGGTCACCCCCGAAGGCGGGGGAGGCCCGAATTACCCGAACATGTAGGTGGCTTTCCGGCGCCGCGGCCGCCGCGCTGGTCCTGGTCCCGGCAAGCGCTTCGGCGAACGCCATCCCGGCCGATCCGGGGCGGACCTATGTCGAGGCGCGCGCCGCCGCGATGAACGGCGACCACGGCCGCGCCGCGGCTTTGTTCGCCGCTATGGCGCAACAGCAGCCCGACCAGACCGACCTTGCCCGCAAGGGCTTGGGCGAGGCGCTCGGCGCGGGCGAGTTCGACCTTGCGCTGAAGCTCGCGCGCTCGATCCCCGCGACCAAGCTGCCGACCGATGCGCGGCTCCTGCTCGTCGCCGACGAGGTCAAGCGCCGCCGCTCCGACCGCGCGATCCCGTGGCTGACAGTCGCCGCGGATAATGGCGACCTGTCGTTCCTCGCGCCGCTAATCATCGCCTGGGACGCGGCGGACCGCGGCGACATGACGCGCGCGGTCTCGACCATCGACCAGATTCCCGCGGCGAGCCTGCTCGCGCCGCTGCGCGACGAGGAAAAGGCGCTGATCCTCCTCAAATTCCGCCGCACCGCCGACGCCGAGCCTTATGCCCGGCGAGCGATCGGCAATGCTGGCGCGCGCGAGAGCCGGCTGCGCCTGGCGATGGCCGACGGCTTCGTCGCTGCAGGCGACCGCGCGCGAGCCCAGATCATGCTCGACGGGATCGATCCGGGCGTGTCGGAGGCGGCGCAGCGGATCCTCTCGGGCAAGACCACCGGCCAGGCCATCGACAATGGGGCCGAGGCCCTGGGCGAGATGCTCACCGCCTTCAGCGCCGATCTCGCGCGCCTGCAGCGCACCGCGCCGCCGGTCGGGCTGGTGCAGGTGGCGCGCTACGCCAACCCGCAGAACAGCAGCGCGACGATCCTGCTTGCCGTGCTGCTTGACGCGCAGGACCGGGCCGACGAAGCGCTGACGTTGCTTCGGGGCGTGCCACAGAGCGATGCGCTGATCTCCGAGGTGCGCGACACGCAGGCGCGCATCCTCAGCCAGGACAAGCGCTTCAACGAGGCTTATGCGATCGCCGCCAGCGCGGCCTCCGCGCCGGGCGCCACGGCAAGCGACTTCTCACGGCTCGGCGACGTCCTGTCGGCGATGAAGCGCAACAACGAGGCAGCCAACGCCTACGGCCGGGCGATTGCGATGACCCAGGTGAGCGGGCCGAAGGCCGACTTGTGGACGCTGATGCTGCTGCAGGCGAGCGCGCTGCAGGATGCGAACCGCTGGCCCGAAGCGAAAGCGACGCTCCAGCGCGGGCTCGCTTTGGCCCCCAATCAGCCGCTGCTGCTCAACTTCCTCGGCTATTCGAAGCTCGAGCGGGGCGAGGACACCGACGCCGCCGAGGCGATGATCAAGAAAGCGAGCGAGCTTGCGCCCGAGGACGCGTCGATCATCGATTCGCTCGGCTGGGCGATGTTCAAGCGGGGCAAGACCGCCGACGCCATCACCACGCTCCAGCGTGCGGCCGAGAAGGACCCCGATCAGGCGGAGATCCAGGAGCATCTCGGGGATGCGCTGTACACGTCGGGCCGGCGCTACGAGGCGCGGTTCGCGTGGAACGCGGCGCTGGTCACGGCGGAGGATGAGATCGCCGCGCGCGTCAAGGCAAAGCTCGCGTCGGGGCTGACCACGGCGAACGCGGCGCCGTGACCACGGCGCGAGAGATCGCGCCGGCCAAGCTCAACCTCGCGCTGCACGTTCGGGGCAGGCGGGACGACGGGCGTCACGACATCGAGACGGTGTTTGCCTTCTGCATCGACGGCGACTGGCTGAGCGCCGAGCCGGCCGACGCGCTGAGCCTTGCCGTCACTGGCGCGTTCGCGGCCGAGCTCCACGGAGAGAACCTGGTCACGAAGGCCGCCGAAGCGCTGCGGGACGCCGCCGGAGTCACAACCGGCGCGGCGCTGACGCTCGACAAGCGCTTGCCGGTGGCATCGGGGATCGGCGGCGGATCGGCCGATGCCGCCGCGGCGCTGCGGCTGCTGACGCCATTGTGGGATATCGAACCGACACATGCCCAGGAGGTTGCCCCGCGCCTCGGCAGCGATGTTCCGGCATGCCTGCTAAGCCTGCCGATGAGGGGCGAAGGTGCTGGCGACAAACTGACATACATCGATTTGTCAGACATCTCCGGAACGCCCGTCCTGCTGATCCACCCGCGCATGCCATTGTCGACGGCCGATGTATTCGCCGCGTGGGATGGTGAGGACCAGGGACCCCTCGAAGACTGGCGGGATGGCTTCAATGGCCTCCAGGCGGCGGCGATCGGCTTAGTACCGCAGATTGAGACCGTTCTCGTCTGGCTCTCGGCACAGGCCGGGGCCGCTTTCGTGCGCATGTCGGGAAGCGGCGCGACCTGCTTCGCGCTGTTCGAGAGCGACGAGGCGCGCGACCGCGCCGCCGAGGCCGTCCCGCGCGAATGGTGGCATCTGGCGACCAGCCTCCGCTAAGGGGCGTCGATGCGTCCGATCCTGACTGCCGATGCGATGCGCGCTGCTGAAGATGCAGCAATCGATGCCGGCACGAGCGTCGAGAAACTGATGGAGCGCGCAGGGGCAGGGCTCGCGGAAGCGGCGTACCGGTTCGCGGGCCCGCTGCCGGCGCTCGTGCTCTGTGGGCCGGGAAACAACGGCGGCGACGGCTATGTCGCCGCGCGGCACCTCAAAGCACGCGGTGCGAATGTCCGCGTCGCGGCGCTTGCCGAACCGAAAAGCGACGCCGCGCAATGGGCGCGCTCGCAGTGGGACGGGGAAGTTGAGAGATTGGCGGCGGACACGGCGCCGGCGCCACTGATCATCGACGCCATCTTTGGAACCGGCCTCAAGCGTGGTCTCGAAAATTCTGTCGTTCAACAGCTTTCGCGCCTGTGCGAGGCCGCAGTGGTCAGGGTTGCGTGCGATTTGCCTAGCGGCATCGAGACTGACAGCGGCGCCGAATTGAGCGAAGCGCCCGCGTTCGACCTCACCGTGACCTTCGGCGCGCTCAAGCCCGCGCACCGCCTGTTCCCGGCGATGCCCAAGTGCGGCCGCGTGGTGCTCGCCGACATCGGCATCGCCGCCGACCCGCAATGGCACGAGATCGCGCCGCCGGCGCTGCCGCCGCTCGACCCCGGCGGGCACAAATATGAACGCGGGCTGGTCCATGCGCTCGCGGGCAAGATGCCCGGTGCGATCGCGCTCGCGGCGACCGCTGCCGCGAAGGCGGGCGCGGGCTACGTCCGGGTCAGCACCTCGCGGCCGATCGAAACCCTGCCGGCCTCAATCGTCCAGGTCGACACCGCCGAAGTGAACGACCCGCGCATCGGCTGCCTTCTCGTAGGGCCGGGCATGGGCGACATCCCCCAGGTGCTGACTCTGGCGCTCACCAGCCGAGCGCCGAAGGTGCTCGACGCCGACGCCATCGGTCATCTCGGCGAGCCAGAGCGCCTCAAGGGCCAGGACGCGATCGTCACGCCCCACGCCGGCGAGTTCGCGAAGTTGTTCGGCGAGATCGAAGGGACA
>DATEIK010000109.1:0-5081 GCA_035279065.1 Sphingomicrobium sp.
GGCTTCGGCCATGGCTACCGGCGTGCGGCGGCTGCGGCTTCCGCTTTCAAGCGGTCAAATTCGGAGGAACAAAAGCAGACCCTGAAGCCGCCACGCCAATAAAATTCGAATGCGAGCCGATAAGGCGGACGCTAGTCCCTAAAGCGCGCCATATTTGTCGCGGCGCTTCCACCACAGGCCGGCGCCGTCCTCGTTGCGGCCGAGCGGCGCGCGGTCGAGCCACTGGTACATGCCCCACAGCCCGTCGAGCCCGCGCGCATAAGCGGAATAGGCGTGATAGACTTCGCCGTCCTCGAGCACGAAACTGCTCATTCCCGGCAATTCGCGCATGAAGGCGCGCGGATCGGCGCCGGCGGACTCGGACCAGGGGTTGCGCGGAGGATCGCTCGGCGGCTGGGCGGCGAAATTGTATTCGTAGCCTTCCTCGCACTGCTGCTCCTCGGTGATACCAACCGCAAAATCGTAGTTGAAGTCGCTGCCGAAGGAGGACGCCCAGGGGAAGCTCCAGCGCATCCGCCTCTTGTAGGCGTCCAGCTTTTCGAGCGGCGCGCGGGAGATCGCCCAGAACATGACGTCGTGGTGCGCGAGATGCTCCCAGAACCCGTCGAACCCGTCGGCGATCGCCGAGCACGACGGGCAGCCGGCCTTGAAGTCGGGCCCGAACATGAAGTGATAGACGATCAGCTGCGAACGCCCGCTAAACAGGTCCCTGAGCAACGCGCGACCCTGGTCGGTGTCGAACGCATAATCCTTGTCGACCTTGACCCACGGCAGCCCCTGGCGCCGCAAGGCGAGCGCGTCGCTGGCGCGCGTCAGCTCCTTCTCGGCCTTCAGCAGCTCGACGCGCTCCTTCAACCATTCGTCACGGCTTGCGACCCGATGGTCCGTCATTGCGCCAGCGCCTTTGCGACTTCGTCGCGCGACCGCTCGTAGAGCGCCCAGAAGTTGCGGACCTCTCGCCCCGCGAGCTTCTCCTGGAGCACGCTGAGATGCGAGTGCCATCCGCCGCCGAAATCATGGGCACCGGTTCCGCTGACGATCCCCGTATGAGTTAGGACCAGCCGAGTGCGTTCACCTTCGTCGAACAGTTCATAAGTGACGTGACCGTTCTTGCCGCCCTGGAAGGTCGTTTCGAGCAGGCGTGGCGGCTCGAAACGGATGACCTTCTCCTTCCACACCATGCCGCGGTAGCATTCGTGACTTTCGGGATAGGGCACGTCGTCGCTCGACAGATTGTCGTGATCGGTGACAAGCTCGAACTCGGCATCCGGCGCGGCATCACTGCCACCCATGAACCACTCCGCGCGAAGCTCGGCCTCGGTCAGGTAGCGCCAGACCTTTTCGACCGGCGCGTCGAGCGTGCGTTCGAGCCGGATCGTGTCGGGCGCTATCTTCTCGACGGGGAGGCGGGTCGCTGCCGCTGCGTCAGTCATTTTTCATTCTCCTGCTTGTCGCGTTCGATCATCGCCTCGAGCCGGTCGAGACGGACGGTCCAGAATTTCTCCCATTGCCTCAGCCACCGCTCGGCTTCCTCGAGCGGTTTGGCCTCGATCCGAATGAGGTGCGTGCGGCCCGCCTTTCGGCGAGCGATCAGGCCGGCATCCTCAAGCACTTTCACGTGTTTCGACGCGCCGGCGAAGCTCATCGCGAACGGTTCCGCGAGCTCGCCGATCGATCTCTCGCCCAGCGCGAGCCTGGCGAGCATTCCCCGCCGCGTCGGATCCGAAAGCGCGCGGAATGTCGCATCGAGTCGATTATCAACCATGCGGTTGAATATCGCGGTGAGTCCCGCAATTGTCAACCGTCCGGTTGAATGACGTTCATCCGCTTGTCGAGAAGCGCCTTGCCGCGCGGCGCCGAAAGTTGAATCAAGCGCGCTTCATCCGGAGGGGATCATCGTGAAGTCCATTCGTGCCCTGTCGCCGCTGGCGATGCTGTTTGCCGCCACCGCGCTCACCGTTCCCGCGCAGGCCGCGCCTGCGACCGGCCCGAGCCGCTATTTCACCGGCGCCGATTTGTTCAACCTCGAGGTCGCGACGGACCCGCAGATCAGCCCGGACGGACGCACCATCGCCTACGTGCGCAAGTCCAACGACATCATGACCGACAAGGCGCGGCAGACGATCTGGCTGGTCGACGTCGCGACTGGCCAGCAACGTCCGCTGGAAGCCGGCTCCGGCTCCTATTTCTCGCCGCGCTGGTCGCCCGATGGCGCTCGCCTAGCGTATGTGGCGGCTGACGGCGGCGCGCCGCAGCTCTTCGTCCGCTGGATGGCGAGCGGCGAGAGCGCCAGGATCACGGGCCTCCCCGACAGCCCCGATAGCATCGCCTGGTCGCCCGACGGCCGGCGCATCGCTTATTCGATGTTCGTTCCCGACGAAGGCCCGCACCTCGGCTCGGCTCCCGCCAAGCCGGAGGGCGCGAAATGGGCCGACCCGCTGCAGGTCATCGACACGGTCACCTATCGCGCCGACGGCGCGGGCTATTTCAAGCCCGGCTACCAGCAGATCTTCTGGGTCGCGGCCGACGGCGGCGCTCCGATCCAACTGACCTTCGGCCCGACCAACGCCGGCGGCCCGGTCGCCTGGACCGCCGACAGCCGCGCCGTCCTGTTCGGCGCCGACCTCAGCCCGGAGTGGGAACGCAACATCAACGAGAGCGAGATCTATCGAATTGGCACCGAAGGCGGCACGCCGGTCGCCCTGACCCACCGCAAGGGGCTCGACGCGGCGCCGGCGGTTTCGCCTGACGGGCGCCAGATCGCCTACATCGGTTTTGACGAGCAGGGCCGCGCGGCGCAGCAGACCCAGCTCTATGTGATGAACGCAGACGGTTCGAACCCGCGCGCGCTGACCGCCAATTTCGACCGCGCCGTGGGCAGCCCCGTGTGGTCCGCCGACGGCCGCTCGATCTACGTCCTCTACGACGAGCACGGCAGCAACCGTGTCGCGCGCGTCGGGCTCGACGGCTCGGTCCGCGACGTGGCGTCCGGGCTGACCGGGAGCGGCCTCGACCGTCCGTACAGCGGCGGCGAGTATAGCGTTTCGCGCGGCGGTGCGGTCGCGGTCACCGCGGGGGACAGTCTCCGCCCATCCGACGTCGCGATTGCATCCGGCGGCAGCCTGCGCCGCCTGACGCACCTCAACGGCCAGCTCGAATCCAAGGTGCTCGGCCAGCCGCAACGGCTGCAGGTCGTCTCGACCTACGACCAGCGTCCGATCGACGCCTGGATGATCACTCCGCCCGACTTCGACCCGGCGAAGAAATATCCGCTGATCCTCGAGATCCACGGGGGTCCGCAGGCCGCCTACGGACCGGCCTTCTCGACCGATCACCAGCTCTATGCGGCGGACGGCTACATCGTGCTTTATACGAACCCGCGCGGCTCGACGTCCTACGGGCAGGCGTTCACCGACCTCATCGAGAAGGATTACCCGGGCCACGACTATGACGATTTGATGAGCGCGGTCGACGCCGCGATCGCGACCGGGCACGTCGATCCCAACAATCTGTTCGTGACCGGCGGCTCCGGAGGCGGCGTGCTCACGGCATGGATCGTCGGCAAGACGGACCGCTTCCGCGCGGCCGCAAGCCAGAAACCGGTGATCGAGCTCGCCAGCTTCGCGCTGACCACCGACTTCGCCGCCGGCTTCACTCCCGGCTGGCGCAAGGAGCGGCCGTGGGAGGACCCGCAGGGCTATTGGAAATATTCGCCGCTTTCGCTCGTCGGCAACGTCAAGACGCCCACGCTCGTCGTCGTCGGCAGCGAAGACTATCGCACGCCCGTCAGCCAGGCCGAGCAATTGTACGAGGCGCTGCAACTGCGGCGAGTGCCGACCGCGCTGGTCAAGGTTCCGGGCGCGAGCCACGGCGGCATTGCCGCGCGCCCGAGCCAGGCGGCGGCCAAGGCCAGCGGGATCCTCGCCTGGTTCGACCGCTATCGGACTCGGACGACCGCCAACTCGGCGCCTCTGAACCAGGGGACTTCCGCCAGCGCCGCGCACTAGGTATCGGCCTTGCAACCTTTTGGCCGGCCGGCCGCTTCAGGCCGGTGAGGTCTTTCGCATCCGCTTTCGGGAGAGAAGTGAAGTGAAAACCAAGATTTGGCTGACGGCGAGCGCGCTCGCGTTCGCCGCCGTTCCGCTGTCCGCTGCAACCGTCGACGGGTTCGATACCGGGCGCTTGTCGCAGCACGTTCAGACCCTCGGCTCGGACGCATTCGAAGGGCGCGGGCCGGCCACCGAAGGCGAGACCAAGACCGTCAATTACCTGGTCCAGCAGTTCCAGGCGGCGGGTCTCCAGCCGGGCGGCGATCTGGTGAATGGGCAGCGCAAGTGGACGCAGGACGTGCCCCTGCTCCAGTCCGAGCTCGCGGGCGACCCGGCGGTCACCGTCCAGACCCCGGCCGGGCCGATGCGCCTGACCCAGGGGAACGAGATCGCGGTGCGCTCCCCGACCAACGGCCAGGATCGGATCAACCTCGCCAACGCGCCGCTGGTCTTCGCCGGCTACGGAGTCCAGGCGCCCGAGCGGAACTGGGACGACTTCAAGGGCCAGGACATGCACGGCAAGGTGCTCGTCGTGCTCGTCAACGACCCCGATTTCGAGGGCGGCGCCAATGATAACATGGGGGGCGATTTCGGCGGCAAGGCGATGACCTATTACGGCCGCTGGACCTACAAGTATGAGGAGGCCGCGCGGCTCGGCGCCGCCGGCGTCATGATCGTCCATGAAACGGTGCCAGCCTCCTACGGCTGGAACACCGTCAAGAACTCCAACACCAACACCCAGTTCGACATCGTCCGCCAGGATCCGACGGCGAGCCACACTCCGTTCGAGACGTGGATCCAGCGCGACACCGCGGTCCAGCTGTTCAGGAACGCGGGCCTCGATTTCGAGGCTGCGAAGCAGGCGGCGAAGCGCCGCGACTTCCAGCCGATCGACCTCAAGTCGACGGTCAACGTCAGCGCCAACGCCAAGGTCAGCACGATCACGTCGCACAATGTCGTCGGCATCGTGCCGGGCAAGAAATATCCCAACGAGACGGTGCTCTATACCGCGCACTGGGATCACCTCGGCAT
>DATEIK010000110.1:0-5185 GCA_035279065.1 Sphingomicrobium sp.
GCTGACCGGCAGCGTCGCGGCGGGCAAGGCCGTGGCAAGCGAAGCCGGCTCGGTGCTCAAGAAATGCGTGCTCGAGCTTGGCGGCTCCGACGCTTACGTCGTCCTCGAAGACGTCGATGTCGAAGCCGCGGCGAAGATCGCCGCGACCGCGCGGATGGTGAACGGCGGGCAGAGCTGCATCGCCGGCAAGCGCTTCATCGTCGTCGAGCCGATCCTCGATCGCTTCACCGAGGCACTAGTCGGCGAAATGCGAGGCTACGAAATGGGTGATCCCGCCAAGGACGGAACGAAGCTCGGGCCGATGCAAAGCGTCAAGGCCCGCGACGAGATTCACCGCCAGGTGAAGGACAGCGTCGCCAGGGGCGCGAAGCTGTTGCTCGGCGGGGAAGTGCCCGACCGGCCCGGCGCCTGGTACCCGGCGACGGTGCTGGCCGACGTGCGCCCGGGCCAGCCGGCGCACGACGAGGAAGTATTCGGCCCGGTCGCTGCCATCATCGCGGCGAAGGATGAGGCCGAGGCGATCTGGATCGCCAATTCGAGCGAGTTCGGGCTCGGCTCGGGCGTGCTGACGGGCGACCCCGACCGCGGCCGCCGGATCGCCGCGCAAGAGCTCGACGCGGGGCTGAGCTTCGTCAACGAGAACGTTCGCTCTGACCCGCGCATGCCGTTCGGCGGGGTCAAGCATTCCGGCTACGGCCGCGAATGCTCGAGCTTCGGCATCCGCGAGTTCACCAACATCAAAAGCGTGCATGTCCGCCCGCTCGAGCACGGCGCGGGCAACACGGTCGAATAAGGCTCAGCGCGCGGCGGTTGCATATTGCATGTCGTGCTGCGCGATCACGGCGCGGACGACCTCGTTCATCATGGCCATGCGCGTCGGCAGCGGGACCGAGGTCTTCTTGATCATCACCGCGACCGCATAGCTGCGGCCGTCGGGCGCCGTCAGGATGCCGATGTCGTTGTAGCCAGCCTGGACGCCGCCAAGCTCCTGGCCGGTGCCGGTCTTGTGGCTGAGCGTCCAACCTTCCTGAAGTCCGCCCTTGAGGCGGTTCGCGCCGGTCTTGGTGTGGCCCATGATGTCGAGCAGCCGCTGGGTCGACGCCGCCGACAGCAGCTCGCCGCGCTTGAGGCGCGCAAGCGCAGCAGCGATCGCGCTTGGCGCGGCGCCGTCATAGGGATCCTCGATATAACGGTTGAACGCGGCCTGGCGGACCGAGCGCGGCAGGGCGTCGCGGGCGTCGAAGAAGGCGTTGCCGATCGAATAGCTCGGGCTCCAGATCAGCCCCGCGATCCTGCTCTGGAGCGCGCGCTCGCCATTGTAGAAGCGGATCGCGCCCAAGTGCTTGGCGGCGATCATGTTGCGCACCGCCTCGGGGCCCCCGACCGAGCGCATCAGCTTGTCGTTGGCGGTATTGTCGCTGGTGGTGATCGCCTTGAACATGAGGTCGCTCAAGGTGGTCGTGTATCCGCCATCCAGGATCAGCGATCGGATCGGCTGGTGGAAGACGGTGAGGTCGGAGCGCGTCAGAGTCACCTTGTCGTCGAGGCTGACGCGACCGCGGTCGACCGCGTCCAATGCGGTGATCGACACCCACAATTTGCTGACGCTCTGCTGCGGGTAGAGCTCGTCCGCCTTCCAGCCGGTTGACCAATTGTCGTCGACCGAGCGGACGGCGATGCCGACACGGCCGTCGAAGGCGCGGCCGAGCTCCTGGACGCGGTCGCGGATATATTTCGGCGCCGGGCTGGCGGGCCGGGAGACGGCGGTGGCGCGCGGGGCAGCGGCGCTGGGCGGAACGGCGATGGTCTGGACGGCGGCGGAGGCGCCGACCTGCATGCTCGCAAGCAGCACCAGCCCAAGCCCGAAACGCTTCGCCATTGACGTCATGACCTCATGTCCCCCCAAGGATTTGAGCCTGTTGCCAGATGCTTAGCGAAGCGCAGCTGAACTGCCGCTTGCCGCTATGGCTCAAAGACTCGCATCCCCGAGTCCGCTTGCCAAGGGTTTTCAGGCGGCGGGACGAGCCGGCACGGAGCCGCCGAGGAGCGCCGCGGACTCGATCTCGTCGAGCGCACGGTGCGCGGCGACATACCGGCGGGCCTTGGCGACCCAGCCGCCGGCACGCGAGGCGCCTGGCAGGCGCATGGTTTCGGCCAGCGCCTGGTCAACGTCGCCCGAAGCGAGCCGCTGCGACGCCCGCCGGTAGCGCGCGTTGGGGTTGGCGGCGGGGCGGTCGGCGGGGTGGATCTCTACGAGGCTGCCGAGTTCGCGGCGGAAATTGGTCCACCAGCTGTCCTGCGGCCCGCCCTGGCGCAACTGGGGCCCAAGCGAATCATATTCGGCGATGAGATCGTTGAGGCGGACCGGCTGGTGCGAGGCGGTAATCACGGTCGACACGGCGGCCGGGTGCTGCGCGCCGAAGCGGTCGACGAGCAGGTTTTCGAGATAGCCGAGCGCGACTCCGCGATCGATCGCGCGGCGGGCGGCGAAGGCGACGACCAGCGCATCGGCGCGGCCCGCGAACCCTTCCGCGCGCTGGGTCGAATTCTCGACACGGGTCAGCCGCTGCTCGAGCTCGGTGACGCGGGCGTCGGCCTGGGGCAGTGGAGACTGCTGCGCGGGCGGGTTCATGACGACTGGCTTCGGGGTCATCACGGTTTGCGGCTGAGTGGTCGGCGTGACGCCGAGGACTCGCGCCGCCTGCGGGTAGCGCGCCAGGCTCCATGCCGCCGCGCCGGCGCCGACGATGACCAGGACGAGGCCGATCAGAAGTCTCGCGCTCCAGCTCATTCCGCCCTGGTAGGTGCTCGCAGCGTTCATTGCGGGGCCGGTTTGTTGCACAGCCGCGCAGCGAGGGCCAGCAAAGCCTCGTCGGTGGACCTATCGGCGGTTTCGACTCGTTCCCAGCCCGTGCCGGCAGCCTCGGCCGCGGCCGCGCTGATCGCGGCGATGGCGATCGAGCCGCGATCGCCGGTCAGCTCGGCCAGCCGCCGCCCGGCGCGCGGCGAATGGACCAGGATCACTGCGCCCTTCGCTTCGGACAAGTCGGCACCCTCGATCGCCCTGGCCCGATAGACGATGACGGGCGTGATCGCCTGGGGAGCATCGTGCGGTTCACGGTGATCCTCGCCGCAGAGATGCAGCAGCTTCAGGTCCGGCTCGAGCGAATCGAGCAGGCGATCGACCCCCGCCTCGCCGGCGGACGCAACGCCGAATCCGGCATCGCGCGCGGCTTGCGCCGTCACTTCGCCGACGGCGTGAACCGGCAGGCCGCGCAGCTTCATCAGCTCGGCGCCGCCCATGCGCACAGCGTTGGCGCTGGTCAGCAACAAAGCATCAAGGTCCGACGGGCCGGGCGCCTGCCAGGCGACCGGCTCGATTGCGAACAGCGGCGCCGCTGCTGCGTCGAGACCTATCGTTCGGGCCTTGGCAACGGTTGCGCTCGCGCCCGGCTCGGGGCGCAGGACCAGCACGCGCCTCATTGGGCGTCGAACAGCCTCCGGATGGAATCGGGCGCCTTGGCCAGCAGGTCGCGGGCGAGCGCCTCGGGAGTCTTGTGGTCGCCGCAATCGAACACCGCGCGATCCTCGATCATCTCGCTGCCGTCCTCACTGAACAGCTGCGTGCGCATCCTCAAGTCGCCGTCCTCGAGCACGCAGAAGGCGGCGACCGGCGACGAGCACGTGGCGCCGAGCGCGCGGGTGAAGGCGCGCTCGGACATCACACAATCGTAAGTGATCTGGTTGTTGACGCTGGTCAGCACGGTCTGCGTCCGCGTGTCGTTGGAGCGGCACTCCATGCCGATCACCGCCTGGCCCGGAGCAGGGAGCAGGATCTCGGTCGGAATCGCGGTCCCCGCGCTGATATCGAGCCGCTTCAGGCCGGCCGCCGCGAGCAAAGTCGCGTCCACCTCGCCCTCCTCGACCTTCTTCAATCGGGTTTCGACATTGCCGCGCAGCGGCACGATCCGGAGATCGGGGCGGAGCCGCAGCAGCTGCGCCGTCCGCCGCGGCGACGAGGTCCCGACCGTCGCACCCTGCTTCAGAGCATCGATCGATTCGGCGCCGATGATCCGGTCGCGGACGTCGCCGCGCGGACGCACCGCCGCGATGTGGATTTCCCTCGGGCGGACGCTTTCGACGTCCTTCATCGAATGGACGCAGAAATCGACCTCGCCGGCGAGGAGGGCGCGGTCGAGCTCCTTGGTCCACAAGGCCTTGCCGCCGATGTCCGCGAGCGGCCGGTCCTGGATCTTATCGCCGGTGGTCGTGATTTCGACGATCTGGACCCAGCCGTCGGGCCAGCGCTGCGCGGTCTCGATCGCCGCGGCGACCTTGCGCGCCTGGGCGAGCGCGAGCGCCGATCCGCGAGTCCCGAGGCGAAGCCCTTGCATGCGCCCACCCCTAGTGCATCGCGCGCCCTTCAGGCAAAGGCGCTGAGCGAAATGACTCTCATCCTCGGCCTCGAATCCTCGTGCGACGACACCAGCGTCGCGCTGGTCGACAGCGACCGGCGCATCCTGGCGCAGGCCGTGGTGGGGCAGAATGCGGCGCACCAGCCCTATGGCGGGGTGGTGCCGGAGATCGCCGCGCGCGCCCACGTCGAGATCCTGCCGGGCATGATCCGGCGCGTGCTCGATGAGGCCGGAATCTCAATCGACGACGTGGACGCGATTGCCGCGACGGCGGGCCCGGGCCTGATCGGAGGAGTGATGGTCGCGCTGCTTGCGGGCAAGGGGCTCGCGCTCGCGGCGGGCAAGCCGCTGATCGCGGTCAACCATCTCGAAGGCCATGCCCTGTCGCCGCGGCTGGCCGATCCCGATCTGGAGTTCCCATACCTGTTGCTGCTGGTCTCGGGCGGTCATTGCCAGCTGCTCGAAGTGCGCGGGGTCGGCGATTACCGGCGGCTGGCCACGACCATCGATGACGCGGCGGGCGAGGCCTTCGACAAGGCTGCGAAGTTGCTCGGCCTCGGTTACCCCGGCGGGCCGGCAATCGAGGAGCTGGCAAAGCGGGGCGATGCCGGCGCGGTCCCGTTGCCGCGCCCGCTGGTCGGCTCGGGCGAGCCGCATTTTTCTTTCGCCGGATTGAAGAGTGCCGTGCAGCGCGCGGCCGCATCGGGCGAGCATGGCCGCGACGACATCGCCGCGAGCTTCCAGCAGGCCGTGGTCGATTGCCTCGTCGA
>DATEIK010000111.1:0-6126 GCA_035279065.1 Sphingomicrobium sp.
GAGCATCCCGCGGACCGGCAGCGCCTCCTACAGCACGATTGTCGACGGGACGTTCGTCAACAAGACCGGCGCCTATGCGGTGACCGGCTCGGGCAATCTGACGGCCACCTTCGACACAGCTTCAATTGCTTACAGCCAGACTGCGACGGGCACGAAGGAGGTCGGCAGCGGTTCGATCAATTTCGGCACGATGACCGGCACCGGCTCGATCAACTTCAACAGCGGCGTGTTCAACGGCCGCGGCGTCGCCGATGCCGAGGGCTACAAGATGGACGTCACCGGCAATTTCTTCGGCCCATCAGCCCAGGAAGTGGGCGGCCTGTTCCGGATCACGGGGCATGGCGGCAACGGCCAGGGCGCCATCGTCGGCCATCAGTAACCGAACCCCGGCGGGGAAGGCTCGGCCTTCTCCGCCCCCTCTTCCAAATAGTGTTAGTTCGACACGGGTCGAACCGGCTGCATGTCCCGCGATTGAACCACACCGCGCGCCGCGAAGACTTATGTGCGCCCCAACAGGCCGTTTGACGGGCATGAAGGGAGTCGCGCCATGTCAATTCGCGCCATCGTTCTGCTGCTGTCGGTCGGCCTGACTGCAGCACCCGCCCTCGCGGTCACCCCCAATCCGACGCCGAACCTCAAGGCCGGCGACTATCAGGCCAAGTGGGGGATCCTCACCGTCGGCGATCCTTCCGCGTACGGTCGCAACAACGTCTCGGCCAACATCTACCCGACGACCGTCCATTATGACGCCGCGTCGGGCACTTACGTCTTCAACGACGGCCAGCAGAACATTAGCTTCTCGCGCGGCGAATATGTCGCCGCCAAGTCGTCCGCGGCCTACACTTACTATCGCGACACGGCGACGGGAGCGACGCTGAAGCTGCTGAACCAGGGCGCGGCCAATCCGGTCATCGCGCTTACTTACGTGACCTACGGCAAATGGACGCCGGTTCCGCAATCGCCGGTCGTTCTCAACGACAATTACGTCGTGTTCGGCGCGATCACGCCCGCGTCGGCCGTGCCGCGGTCGGGCTCGGCGACCTATAACTTCATCCTTGACGGAACCTGGCAGTTGGCCGGCTCGCCGAGCGGCAAGATTTACAGCCTGGCCGGCAGCGGGCGGCTGACCGCCGATTTCACCAATGCGATGATGAGGCTGAGCGTGACTCCGGTCGCGACCAACCTCAGCATGGGCTCGAAGATCCAGTTCGGCGCGCTGACCGGTGCGGGTTTCATCGACGCCAGCACGTCGAGCTGGAACGCGACCAGCCGCACGCGCGCCGCCGATGGCACCAAGACCTTGTTCAGCGCGCAAGGCAACTTCTTCGGGCCGCAGGCGCAAGAGATCGGCGGCGCGTTCACGCTGACGCGGACGCTCGGCACGGCCGAAATCGGCGCGGGAGCAGGCGCGATCGTGGGGAAGAAGAACTGACGCTGCTCGCGGCGCGCTGCTAAGCAGGCGGCCATGTTGAGCCTGTTGAGCGCCGCCGTATCGCTGGCGGCGGCCGCGCCCCCGCCAGCCGCCGCGCCCCCGCCAGCCGCCGCACCAGCCGATCCGTGCGCCGGACAGCCGAACTGCCAGCAGCTCACGGCCGCGCAGATGTTCGCCGCGGCGGAAGATCTCGCGGCGCAAGGCGATCTTGCGGGCGCAATGCAGTTGCTCGAGGCGCTGACGCAGGATCCCCATCCCGAATTTCGCGCCGAGGCCCGCTTTCGTCTCGCGGCTGTCCGCGAGAAGCTCGGCGACCTGAAGGGCGCGGTCCAGGCGCTGCGCGACCTGCTGGCCGAGCAGCCGACCGCCAACCCGGCGCGGCTCGAGCTGGCGCGCATCCTGTCGCGCCTCGGCGAAGACAAGGCCGCCAAGGCGGAGCTGGCGAAAGCCGAGGCGTGGGGCCTGCCGCCCGACGTCGAGCAGAACGTCCGACGCTTCGCGAGCACGCTGCGTACTTCGACCAAGCGGCGCGGGCTGACGGTCGAGCTCACCGCCGGGCCGGACTCCAACGTCAACCGCTCGACCTCGAGCCTGTTCATCGACACGATCATCGCGCCGTTCGAGCTCGACGCCGATGCCCGGCGGCAGAGCGCGCTCGGGTTCACCGGCAGCCTGCGCGGCTATTCGCGCGACCGCATCGGCGGAATGACGCTGCTGTCCGACGCGGGCCTGCGCGCGGACTTGTCGACCAAGCCGCGGTTCAACGACATCCAGTTTGTCGCCGACAGCGGGCCCGAGATCGCCGCCGGAAACGCGCGGTTACGGCCGTCGGTCCTTTATGAGCGGCGCTGGTTCGGCGGCGACCCGTTCTCGACCGGAATCGGCGGCCAGGTCGAGCTGCTCGCGCCGATCGGAGCAAGAGCGCAGCTGGGCCTGAGCGGCTCGCACGTCCACCAGACGGTCGCGAAGAACCCCGGCCAGGACGGCTGGCGGACCGCGCTCAACGCCGATCTCACCCGCGCGATCGGCACGGCAACGAGCGCACGCGTGTCGGTCCGTTACGGCTCACTCGACGCAAAGGTGAATGCCGAGAGCCTGCGGCAGATCGGCGGCGGCCTGCTGCTCGCGCACCAGTCACGCCCGCTGACCTTGTTCGGCGAGGTCGATTACACGCGGACCCACGGCATCGAGCCGGTGTTCCTGTTCGGCAAGACCCGCCGCGATCACCGCTGGGACCTGATCGGCGGCGCGATCTTCAATCGCGCGAGCGTCGCCGGCTTCACGCCGCTGTTGCGCGTGACGCACAGCGACAGCCGTGCCAACATCGTGCTCTACGATTACCGCCGCACACGCCTCGACGTCGGCGTCACTCGCAGCTTTTAAGCGGCTTCGAACTCGTCGGTCATGACCGGGCCCGAATCCTGGCCCTTTGCGGCGACATCGCGGTCGACGAACTCGATGACGCCGATCGGAGCCGCGTCCGACGCGCGGATGCCGGCCTTGATCACGCGCGTGTAGCCGCCGTTGCGATCGGCGTAGCGCGGGCCGATCACGTCGAACAGCTTCTGCAGCTGCGCGTCGTCCATCAGCCGCGATTGGGCGAGGCGGCGGTTCGACAGCCCGCCGCGCTTGGCCAGGGTGACCAGCTTCTCGACATAGGGGCGAAGCTCCTTCGCTTTGGCGAGCGTGGTGGTGATCTGCTCGTGCTTGATCAGCGCGGCCGCCATGTTGCGGAACAGGGCCGCGCGGTGGCTCGAGGTGCGTTGAAGCTTACGTCCGCCAACACGATGGCGCATGGGTCTGTCCTTTCGTTCGTCGGGAGCCCGTGTGAGGTAGCTCCGGCCACGCAGCACTTCGGGCGACTGCGCAAAAGCCCAAATAACAACGGCGAGCCTCAGCCCGCCGGACGCGAAGCGCTCAAGCCGAAATGCGGCGCTTAGTCAAGGTGCTGGCCGCGAGCCGGCGCACCAGCGGAGCGAGGCCGCGATGGCTCGACGCGTGATAGACGGAGCCCGTATCGAGCTGCTTGCACAGGCGACGATGCGCTTCGCCGAGCGCATGATAAGGCAGGCCCGGTAGCAAGTGGTGCAGCGCGTGATAGCGCAGGCCCACCGGCGCCCACAGCGCCGGCAGCGTCGCGGGCGGCGGGACGTTGACGCTATCGAGGAACTGCGCGGTGACGCTCATCGGCTCGCCTTCGTTCTCCCACAGATGCGCAACGAGCGTGCGCACCTGGTTGAGGAACATCACGCCCGAAGCGACGCCGAGGAAGATCAGGAACGCCTTGAGCGGGATCACGCCCGTAACGACCATCGCAAGCAGCGCGATCGCCCAGATGCTGCAGGCGGCCTCCTGCCACGCCCAGTCACGAGCGAACTCGCCCTCGGGCCTGGGCCGCACGAATTTGGGATTGATCTGAAGCCCGGAATAACGCCCGACCACGACTGCCCGGAGCTTCGGGAACAGCAGCGACAGCGGCGCGAGGATTCCGAAGCGGATCAGCATGCCGACCGGCGCGAGCGCCGCCGCGACGAGGAACACCGGCAAGGTCCACGGGTGCATCAGCGCAAGCGGCAAATATTCGGGGTCGTCGACGGTCCCGTAGTAGCGCTTGGCGTGGTGCTGGTTGTGGACGCCCTCGTACATGAAGCTCGGCACCAGCAGCGGCGCGCCGACGACCAGGTTCCAGGTGAAGCGGAAGCCTTTGACCGCGCCCTTCTTGATGTGCGTCAGCTCGTGGATGAACGAGCCGGCGCGATAGAGCGCGAGCACCGCGACGAGACCGGCAGCCACCGCCTGCCACGTCGACTGGATCGTCATCGCTGCGAACAACGCCGCGTAGCCGAGCACCGCCGAGCCGAGCATATCGGCCCAGTAGATCGCCGAATTGGGCAGGTTGAGGTCACGCGTCAGGTTCGCCGCGGCCTTCAGCATCGTCGCGTCGTCCTTGACGCGCGGGCCCGCGCGCTGCGCGGGCGCAACGTCCGTGGTCCGGTCAAGGATTGCCGTGTCGGTCATAAGGCTTTGCGGATGCTTGCTTGTTTAGCCCGAGATAGTGGCGGGACTTAGGCGTCACAACCTTAACTGGCGCTTCGCGGCGCGAACGGCTAGCCCGTCGCGCCATGAGCAGCGTCAGCGTAACGGTCCGTCCCGTCGAGACAAGGAAGGACAAGAAGGCCTTCGTCGATTTCGCCTGGGAAGCCTATCGCGGCGACCCAGCCTGGGTCCCGCCCTTGAAGGACGAGGTCCATGGGCTGATCACGCCGGGCAAGAACCCGTGGTTCGAGCATGCCCGCGCACAGCTGTGGCTGGCGGAGCGCGGCGGGCGCGTCGTCGGCCGCATCAGTGCGCAGGTCGACGACCTCGTCCAGGAGCATATGGGCAAGGGTGTCGGCCAATGGGGCTTCTTCGACGCGCTCGACGGCGAAGCCGCCGCGGCGCTGATCAAGACCGCGGAAGATTGGCTCCGCGCCCAGGGCATGACCAGCGCGCTCGGCCCGATCAGCCTGTCGATCTGGGACGAGCCGGGCCTCGAGATCGAGGGCTTCGACGAACCGCCGACGGCGATGATGGGCCACCACCGTCCCGAATATCGCGCATGGATCGAGGAAGCCGGATACGAAAAGGCCAAGGACCTGCTCACCTACGAGCTCGACATCACCAACTGGGAGGACCCCAAGATCGACCGGCTGATCGCGATGGGCGAGCGCAACCCGCACATCCGCATCCGCATGGTCGACAAGTCGAGGTTCAACGAGGAAGCGCGCGTCATCCTGAACCTGCTGAACGACGCCTGGTCGAGCAATTGGGGCTACGTCCCGCTGACCGAGGCCGAGATCGCTTATGCCGGGAAGAAACTGAAGCCGATCATCTTCCACGAACTGGTGCGGATCGCCGAGCTCGACGGCGAGCCGGTCGCCTTCATGCTGACCATCCCCGACATCAACGAGCTGACCGCCGATCTCAACGGCGAGCTGTTCCCGTTCAATTTCATCAAGCTGCTGTGGCGGCTGAGAAAGCCGCGCACGCGGCGCCTCCGGGTGCCGCTGATGGGGGTGTCCAGGAAGCTCCACCACAGCCGGCTCGCGAGCCAGCTCGCTTTCATGATGATCGAGTACACCCGCCGCGACGCGACCACGAAATACGGCGCGACGCACGGCGAGTTCGGCTGGATCCTCGAGGACAACAAGGGGATGCTGTCGATCGCCCAGCTGCCCGGAGCCGAGGTCAACCACCGCTACCGGATTTACCAGAAGCAACTCTAGCGCGGTCGAGCGGAACCGGGCGCTGGTCGAACAGCGCCTTCAACGCTTGAACTGCCGGTGTATCGTGCGTGACGGTCCAGCACGGAGGTCGACATGAGCCTCATCCTTCTCGCTGTTTCACTCGCGGTATCAGGGGCGCAGCCCAAACCGCCGGCTTCGCTCGAAGCGCAGCTGATCGCCCGCGAACGGGCGAGCTGGTCTGCGTGGCAAAAGAAGGACGTCGCCTTCTGGCGCCGCCACCTCTCCGCCGACCATGTCGAGATCGATGGCCCTGGCGGCCCGCAGGATCGCAACTATGTGCTCAAGGGCGTCGCCGGCCGCACCTGCACCGTGCCCCGCTATAAACTTGGCAATTTCACCTTCCGCCGTCTCGGCGCCGACGCCGGCATGCTGGTCTACAAGGCCGAGCAGGAGTTCGCCTGCGGCGAC
>DATEIK010000112.1:0-25774 GCA_035279065.1 Sphingomicrobium sp.
TTTGTGTTCGTCCATCGCCGGGTGGAGCGCAAGGGTCGTGTCGCCGGTGGCGAACTCGCTCCAGAACGGCGACTGGAACTTCAATTCGAGCCCGAGCACGTCGCGGTGGAAGGCGATCGAGCGGTCCATGTCGGCCACATATTTAATCGCGTAGCTGAGATTCATGCGCATTCTCCTTATGGGAGGAGGGCATAGGTACGGCGGAAGGCGCGGGCTTCGGCGGCGGTAAAGGCGCTGCGGTCGTCGCGCAGAGCATGTTCGGGGACGCCGGTGACGAAATAGGCAATGCCGCGGCCGCGCGCGCGGTCGAGCCACAGCCCGGCCTTGAGGCCGTAGGCGTCGCCGGCGTGGCCGACGAGCGTCGCGCCTTGCGTCCCCATGTCGTCGTGGCAACCGGGCACTGGCGTCGGGATCCGCTGCGTCGCGCGGCCGTAACTGCAGTAGAAGCCGTCGTCGTCGGTCTCCCTGGTGTAGCCGTTCGCGCCGTTCAGGCGCCAGACCTCGGTGAAGAGCGTGTCGACCGATTGCGGCGAGAGGATGCGCACGCCCTCCAGCGTGCCGTTGTTGAGCAGCATCTGGCCGACGCGGGCGAGGCCGGCCATGGAGATGCGCAGGCCACCCTGCGGCGCGAACAGCCCGCCATTCTCGCCGAGCTTCCAGCGCGAAAGGTCGCAGGGCTCGCCGTCCTTGACCAGCACCGGGCAGGCCGGGCGAACTCCGTGGAGGTCGTCCTTCAAGGGCTTGCCGTCGGGCCCATCAAGCTCGACCGCGCGCGCGACCATCGCGTCGTTGCAGGTCGGCCAGTTGTAGCAGGCGTCGAGCTTCATCGGCTCGAGCACGTGGGCGCGCATCCATGTGTCGAAGCGCTCGCCGGTCACGCGCTCGACGATCGACGCCACGATGGGGAAGTTCATGTTCGAATAGGTGAAGTAATTGGCGCCGGGTCCGTGTTGCAGATCCCACGAGCGCGGGTCGGCCATGGTCGCCTGGACGGTATCGCCGAGCGCGATCGCATATTGGTCATCATGGTCGCGGATCGAGCTGGTGTGCGACAGCAGCAGGGTGAGCGTGATCGGCCGGTCCGGAAACGCCGGATTGCGCAGCGGCCAGCCGAGGTAAGTCGAAACATCGGCGTTGAGGTCCAGCTTGCCGGCCTCGACCAGTTGCATGACGCCCACGCCAACGACGAGCTTGCTGATCGAGGCGACGCGCACGGGATCGTCGATGGTGACGAGGCGGCCCGACCGGCGATCGGCGACGCCGTCGGCGAAGCTCGCGATCTCCTGGTTGCGGTCGAAGGCGATCCCGACCGTGGCGTGCGGCGGAGGCTCGCGCGGCACGGTCGCACAGGCCGCGAGCAGAAGCGTCGGAAGAATGAGCCAGCCCCGCATGGGCGCAGCTTAATCCTTGTACGCCGGCAAAGACCAGCCGCGGGCGATCGCCATGCCGCGCACAGCGAAGCCGGCGAGAATTGCGACGGCTGCGGCGGGCCAGACGCCGAGTTGCGCGAGTCTCAATCCGACGAACAGCCCCGCCGAGAGCGCCGCGGGCGTGACGTACAGCTCGCGTCGCATCAGGACCGACGGTTCGCCGGCAAGCACGTCGCGGATGATGCCGCCGACGCAGGCGGTCATCACGCCCATAGCGAAGGCCGGAACGGGCGCGACGCCATAGCCCAGCGCCTTCGCCGAGCCGTAAGCCGCGTAGGCCGCCATGCCTGCCGCGTCCGACCACAGCAGCGCCTTGCCGGCGAAGCGGCGCCGGCGGACGAACCACACCAGCGCGGCGGCGCCGATGCAGATCAGCAGAGTCGCGTTGGTCCGGACCCAGAACACCGGAGCGCCAATCAGCAGGTCGCGGAGCGTACCGCCGCCGACACCGGTCACCACCGCGAAGAAGACGAAGGTGAAGAAATCCTGCCGCTTCTCCGCCGCGACCAGCGCGCCCGAAATCGCGAACACCGCGATCCCGAAGAAATCGAGCAGCACGAGCGCGGATGGTATTTGGGACGCGTCCACGTCCCGTCATTGCGAGGAGCGGAGCGACGAAGCAATCCAGTTGCCGCGCGCGAATGCTGGATTGCTTCGCTTCGCTCGCAATGACGACTACATGGGCAAAATGGCAGACGACACGAACACGGCCGGCGCGGCGATGCCGACGCTCGAGGACTGGCAGCATTGGACGCTGGTGATGGGCCGCGCGCAGCAGATGCTGATGGAGTTCTGGGCCGAGAGCCTGAAGAAGGACCAGCCGTTTCCGAATTTCTCGCCGCCGGCGTTCGGGTTTGGCGCAGAATCGGCGCCGGGGGATCCGATGGCGCTGATGACCGCGGGCGCGCAGGCCTGGGCCAAGGGGCTCGAGACCTGGGGCAAGATGCTCGGCGGCGTGACCGCGGCGTCCTCTGGCGATGAGAAGGAACGCAAGGACCGGCGTTTCGCCGCGCCCGAATGGCGCGAGAACCCGATCTTCGACACCATCCGCCAGACCTATTTGCGCGTGTCGGACCAGCTGCTCGGGACGGTCGACGAGATCGAGAATCTCGACCCCGAAATGCGCGAGAAACTGCGCTTCGCGACGCGCAGCTTCGTCGACGCGATGAGCCCGTCGAACTTTGCGCTGACCAACCCGCAGGTGCTGAAGAAGACGCTGGAGAGCCGCGGCGAGAATTTGCTCAAGGGCCTCGCCAACATGCTGAAGGACATCGCGGCCGGGCAGCTGACGCAGACCAAGGCCGGCGCGTTCGAGGTCGGGCGCAACCTCGCGACCACGCCAGGCAAGGTGGTCAGGCAGACTCCGCTCTACCAGCTGATCCAGTACACGCCGACGACCGACGAGGTGCTGAAGATCCCGGTGGTGATTTTCCCGCCGTGGATCAACCGCTTCTACATCCTCGACCTCACGCCCGAGAAAAGCTTCGTCAAATGGTGCGTGGACCAGGGCATTTCGCTGTTCATGGTCAGCTGGAAATCGGCCGACGAGAGTATCGCCGACGCGTCGCTCGACGATTATGTGCTGAAAGGCCAGGTCGATGCGATCGACACGGTCCGCGACCTGCTCGGCGTCGAGGGAGTTCACGCGATCGGCTATTGCGTCGCGGGGACGACGCTGGCGGCGACGCTTGCCTACCTCCAGGCGAAGGGCGAGGCCGACAAGGTCAAGTCCGCGACCTTCTTCACTGCCCAGGTGGATTTCGCCGAGGCCGGCGACCTCAAGCTGTTCACCGGCCCGGAGACGATGGGGCTGCTCGACGAGCTGACCAAGGAGAAGGGCTATCTCGACGGCCGTTACATGGCCGCAACCTTCAACCTGCTGCGCGGCCGCGACCTCATCTGGAGTTACGTGGTCAACAATTACCTGCTAGGCGAGGAGCCGGCGCCCTTCGACCTGCTGCACTGGAATTCGGATACGACGAACCTGCCGGCGAGCTGGCACCGCGATTATCTCGAGGACCTGTACAAGGGGAACAAGCTCGCGGCGAAGGGGGCGATCAAGGTAGCGGGCGTGGGCGTCGACATCGATGCGGTCGTCACTCCGACCTACGTCCAGGCCGGGCGCGAAGACCATATCGCGCCGCCGCAGAGCGTGTGGAAAATCATGGACCATTTCGCCGGCGACAAGCGCTTCGTCCTCGCCGGCTCCGGGCATATCGCGGGCGTGGTCAATCCGCCGGCGGCGCAGAAATACCAATATTGGATCAGCGAGAAGCCGGCGGCGAGCCTGCAGGCGTTCGTCGACCAGGCCGAGGAGCACAAGGGAAGTTGGTGGCCCGACTGGCTCGCGTGGCTGAAACGGCAGGACGGCGCGACGGTGAAGGCGACGGGCGCGCGGGTGCCCGGCAAGGGCAAGCTGAAAGCCGTCGAGGACGCGCCCGGGAGCTATGTCAAGGCGCGCTAACGGACCTTAGAGGATGCCGTGGCCGAGCATCAGGCGGAGCACGGCGATCAAAATCACGAAAAGGTTGAGGTTGCGGCCGGCAGTGCCGCGCGAGATCATTCCAACGACCGCTCCGATGATGGCGAGCGGGATGATCAGCCAGTTGAGCGCACCGAGCAGCGGGATGAAGGCGACGATTGCGCAGAGCAGCGCGACCCCGCCGATGATCAGGGAAACGAGATTGAACATCAGCCTGCCCCTAGCATCATTCGGGTGCCTGGGGCAGGCGCGGTGCGCGGATGAGCGCGGTGACGTAGAGCGCGAGCGCGGTCCAGATCGCCACGAAGGCGACCGCATGGGCACGAGTGAACGGCTCGCCGTAAAGCACGACCGCGATCAGGAATTGCAGCGTTGGCGCAATGAACTGGAGCATGCCGAGCGTCGAATAAGCGAGCTTGCGCGCGGCTGCGGTGAACAGCAGCAGCGGCGTGGTCGAGACGATGCCGGCGAGCAGAAGCAACCCGCCGGTCGTGGTGGACGAGCCAAAGGTCGGCGCGCCGGCGGCGGTCCTCCAGGCAAGCCAGATCAGCGCCAGCGGGAACAGCAGTGCGGTCTCGATTCCGAGGCCGGTCATCGCGTCCGCGGTGACGACTTTGCGGAGCAGACCGTAGAGCGCGAAGCTGACGCACAGGGTGAGGCTGATCCACAGCTGGCCGAGCGCCCCGGCGGCGAGCACGCTGATGCCGGCGCCGGCGATCGCCACGGCGGTCCATTGCAGGCGGGTCAGTTGCTCCTTGAGCACGAAGCGGCCGAGCAGGACGTTGGCCAGCGGGTTCAGATAATAGCCGAAGCTGGCCGCGAGGATGTGGCCGCTGGTGACGGCGTAGACATAAAGCAGCCAGTTGCCGCCGATTAGCAGAGCGGTAAGGACCAGGACGCCCAAAGTCTTGCGGCTTGCAGCCGCGGCCCGCACCCTGGGCCATCCTCTGCCGATGGCGATGAGCGCTGCGAGGAACGGCAGCGACCACAGCACGCGGTGCGCGACGATGTCGACCGCCGACACCTCGGCGATCGCCTTGAAGTAGAGCGGGAGGACGCCCCACAAGGTGTAGGCGCCAAGCCCAAGGAGGAAGCCGCGGTTCGAGCCGGGGTGATCGCGTCCGTCCGGCTCGTTTTTGACTCGGCTGGCGGCGTTCATCCGGCACGCGCCTAGCGGTGGTAAGCCGGATGTGAAAGCTTATGTTCAACGGCGCTTTGGTTGAATTGAATCCGCCCGGCTGTAGGGTTGAACGAGAAGGGGGAAGGCCGCTGCTGCCCGACCGACGCCATGACCTACGCGATGCGCGACACTGGGCGCGATTCGGCGCCTTGCTTTCGCTCGTCCTGATCGCCGGCTGCACGACCAAGCCCAAGCCGCCGCCCGGGATCGTCCCGAGCGTCGAAGTCGGCGCGCCGCTGAAATCGGACGTCTGGAAGCAGGTCGCGACCGCTGCCGACGAGGACCGCATCGCCCGGCTCGGGCTTGCCTGGCAGGACGCGCTTGCCGAGGCGAAGAAGACCAACGCCGCCGAGATCCGGCGTGAAGGCAAGCTCCTCATGCCGCGGGCGAGCCTGCCGCGGCCCGCGCCGACGCCCGGCAGCTATAATTGCCGGCTGATCAAGCTTGGCCGCGCGACGGCGAAGGACAAGCCGTACGAAAGCTTCAAGCCGTTCTTCTGCTACGTCGAGGTCGAGGACGATTTGCTGACCATCGTCAAACAGACCGGGAGCCAGCGCCCGGCCGGGCGGCTGTGGGAAGACGACGATCCCAACCGCCTGATCTTCCTCGGTAGCCTGGCGCTCGGCGACGAGCAGCAGCCCGTTGCCTATGGCGACGACCCCAAGCGCGACATGGCCGGCGTGCTCGAGCGGATCGCGCCGTTCCGCTGGCGGCTGGTGATCCCGTGGCCGCAAAGCACGTCGAAGCTCGACGTGTTCGAACTCACCCCGGTGGACTTCACCCAGCAGCCGCAATGACCGACGAAGGGGCGGGGTTGCTCGCCGACCCGGCGGAAGTGCGCGCGATCCTGGTCGCGAGCGCCAGGGCGGGCGAGGCGATCAGCTATTCGGAGGTCCTGGCGCTCCTCGGGCATGATTTCAGCCGGCCGAAGATGCGCCAGTTGTGCAAGGTGCTGAGCTTCGTCGACGATGAGGCCGAGGAGCGGGGAGAGCCCGAGCTCGCGGTGCTCGTCGTGCGGCAGTCGGACGGATTGCCGGGCCAGGGGTGGTGGGTCGGCGGCGCGAAGAAGCACGCCTACACCGGCGAGTGGGAAGGGCCCAAGGCGGTGAAGTTGATCCGCAAGATCCAGCGAGAGGCGTTCAAGTTTTGGGCGGAGAAGTAGCTCGTCATTGCGAGCGCAGCGAGGCAATCCAGCTTTTTGTTTCACGCAAAGGCACGAAGGCGCAAAGAAAAGGCGCGATCCTTCGTGCCTTTGAGCCTTCGCGTGAGACCATTTCTTTTTCTGGATTGCTTCGTCGCTACCGCTCCTCGCAATGACGAAATCAGCCTGATAGGGCGGCTCGCATGCCCGAACCCCGCACTTTCACCGTCAGCGAGGACGACGACGGCATCCGCCTCGACCGCTGGTTCAAGCGGCACGTGCCGGAGGTGAGCTTCAACATCGTCTCGCGCTGGGCACGGACGGGACAGCTGCGGCTCAATGGACAGAAGGCAACGCCGGGCGACCGGATCGAGGCGGGGCAGGAAATTCGCTTCCCACCCGAAGCGGCGATCCCCTTGCGAGCCGCTCGCACGATGCCGAAGCGCGAGCCCCTGACCGAGGACGAAGCGCAGTTCGTCCGCGACATGGTGATCTACGAGAAGCCCGACGCCTTCGTGCTCAACAAGCCCCCGGGCCTGGCGACGCAGGGGGGAACGAAGACCCACCAGCATCTCGACCGCCTCCTGGACGGCCTTGCCGATGAGCGAGGCCGGCCCAAGCTGGTCCATCGCCTCGACAAGGATACGTCGGGGGCGCTCCTCGTCGCGCGGACGGCGCGCGCGGCGGGCCATTTCGCCAAGGCGTTCTCTGGCCGCACCGCGCGCAAGGTTTATTGGGCGCTGGTGGTCGGCGTACCCGATGCCGACGAGGGCATGATCGATGCGCCCCTCGCCAAGCAGCCGGGCAGCGGCGGCGAGAAGATGCACGTCAGCGAGGAGCATGGGCTTGCCGCAAAAACGCGCTGGCGGACGGTCGACCGTGCAGGCAACCGCGCCGCCTGGGTCGAGCTCCAGCCGCTGACCGGGCGCACGCACCAGCTGCGCGCGCACATGGCGGCGATCGGCCATCCGATCGTCGGGGACGCCAAATATGGCGGGGCGGACGCGTTCCTGACCGGCGGGATCAGCCGCAAGCTCCACCTGCACGCGCGGCGGATCAGGATTGACGCGCCCGATGGCGGCGCGGTCGACGTGACGGCGGACCTGCCGGCGCATTTTTCCGAGAGCCTGGCGACCCTGGGCTTCGATCCGCTCGCCGGCGACAGCCTGCCGCTGGAACAGCCCAAGGCTTCGGCGACGCCTGAGGCCAAGCGCCGCAAGGCCGCCGCGGCGGCCAAGTCGCGGCGGCGCGAACGGCGGGGCGAGCGCCGCGCGCGAGGCTCGCAGCCCAAGGCGAAGCGGCGGTGAACCGGCTCGCGATCTTCGATTGCGACGGGACCCTGGTCGACAGCGGGGCGACGATCTACGCGGCGCTGAGCGAAACCTTCGCCCAGCGCGGGCTCGACATTCCGGCGCCGCTGACCGCGCGCCGGGTGATCGGCCTCAGCCTCGTCGAGGCGATGGCGGGGCTGCTGCCTGAGGCGAGCGCCAACGACCATTACGAGCTTGCCGAGCAGTACAAGCGCAACTTCATGGCGCTGCGCGCCGCGGGGCAGGTCGAGGAGCCCTTGTTCGACGGCGTGCTCGACTTGCTCGATGCGCTGGAGGAGGATGGTTGGTTGCTCGCAGTCGCGACGGGCAAGTCGGACCGCGGCCTCAAGCATTGCCTGGAGCAACATGACATTCACGCGCGCTTCGTGTCGCTTCAGACCGCCGACCGGCATCCGTCCAAGCCGCATCCATCGATGGTCGAGCAGGCGATGGCCGATGCCGCCGTCGAGCCGGGGATGACCATCGTCGTCGGCGACACCAGCTTCGACATGGCGATGGCGGCGGCGGCGGGCGCGACCGGGATCGGCGCCGGCTGGGGCTATCACGAACCAGCCGAGCTGATCGAAGCGGGCGCGGTGGCGGTGGCCGAAGAGCCTCGCGAGGTCCTCACCCTCATTCGGGAGCATGTCGATGGATGACCGGACCGCTCATCAGAGATTGCTGCTCTATTCGCTGGTCCGTTTTGGCGGCCTCGCGATCTTCTTTCTTGGGATTGCGATCATCTACACCGATATCATCCGCCCCGGGGGGTGGCCGCAGGTCGGAGCGATCGTCGCGATCATGGGCGTGATCGACGCCATGTTTGCGCCGCGCCTGCTGAAGAAAGCCTGGGACGAGCAGGACCGCCAGGGGCAGTGAAGCGATTCTGGAAGGAGGTCTCGGTCGAGCCGGAGGGTGAGGGCTGGTCGATCCGGCTCGATTGGCGCCCAGTCCGGACCCCGGCGCGCGCGCCGCTGGCGGTCCCCAATGAGGCGCTGGCCGAGGCCATCGCCGGCGAATGGCGCGACGTCGCGGACGAGATCGATCCCCGAGCGATGCCGCTTACCGGGCTCGCCAATGCCGCGATCGACCGCGTCGCTCCCGACAGGCAAGCGTTTGCCGCGAGCCTGGCGCGTTATGCCGAGGCCGACCTCGCCTGTTATCGTGCCGACAGTCCGAAGGAGTTGGTCGAGCGGCAGGCGCAAAGCTGGGACGCGTTGCTCGGCTGGGCGCGGCGCCGGTTCGACGTCGATTTCGTGACGACCTCCGGCGTCAGCCATATCGCGCAGCCGGCGGCGACGGTCGAGCGGCTGGCGCATGCGGTCGCCGCGCTCGATGCATTCCAGTTGGCCGGCCTGTCACCGCTGGTGACGATCGGCGGGTCGCTCATTGCCGGCCTGGCGGTGCTTGATAAAGCGATGACGGCCGACGAGGCGTGGGAGGCGGTCAGCCTCGACGAGCGCTGGCAGCTCGAACAATGGGGCCGCGATGCGGAAGCTGAGGCCGCGCTCGACGACCGCCGCCGCGATTTCATGGCCGCCGCGCGGTTTCTACAGCTCCTCGAGACTTAGTGTTCCGGCCCGATGAGACTCCGGACGAACGCATTGAGATTGGTCTGGCGAACGCGCTTTGAGCGTTCTGCTGCAATGATCGCGCGGACGCGCGCCAGGCAGTCGTCCATCTCATCGTTGACCAGCACATATTCATATTCGGCCCAGTGGCTGATCTCATCGTCGGCCCGGTGCATCCGGTCAGCAATCACCTCTCTTGAATCGGTGCCGCGGGCTCGAAGGCGCTCTTCCAGCTTGGCCATCGACGGCGGCAGCAGGAAGATCGTGACGAGCTGACCCTTGAAATCGGGCTCGAGCTGCCGGGCTCCCTGCCAATCGATGTCGAACAGGATGTCGCGACCCTCGCGCAGGGCATCTTTCACCGGTGACTTGGGCGTACCATAGCGATAGCCGAAGACGTTGGCCCACTCGACGAACTCATTGTCGCGGATCATCTGATCGAAGGCTTCGTCGTCGACGAAGTGGTAGTCCTTTCCGTCGTGCTCGCCGGGCCGCATCGGCCGCGTGGTCGCCGAAATCGACATCGCGATCTCGTCGTCGGCGTCGAGCAGCATGCGCGAGATGGTTGTCTTGCCTGCCCCTGAGGGTGACGAGAGCACGACCAGCAGTCCGCGGCGCTGACGCGTGGTGGTATCGGCTGGCACGAGGTCCATGACCACTCTTGCTTCGGGCGAGCCGTGGCCGTCAAGCGGTGGAATGGTGCGCTGCACAAAATTCCTCTTGAAATGTTGCGGCGCAATGCATATTGTGCACTGCAACATATTTGGAGGAATGAATTCATGGCAGATGAAACCAGCGTTGCGACCGAGGCGGTCGTCGAAGCTCCGGCGAAGGTCCTCGAGGCCGTTGCCGATACCGCCGAGACGATCGTCAAGGAAAGCGCGAAGACCGCGAAGCGTGCCCAGGCCGCGACCGCGCGTCGGGCGAAGCGCGAAGCCGCTGCCGTGAAGACTGCCCAGAAGACCAACGCGCGGCGCACCAAGGTTGCGCGCCGCAAGCCCCGCAACGCCGCCCGGAAGACCACCGCCGCGGCCCAGAAGAGGATTGAGACCGTGACCAAGAACAACAGCTATTTCCCGGGTTTCGACGCCGTCCCGGCGTTCGCGCCCTTCCAGTCGATCTTCGCTGACGCCGGCGAGCGCAGCCAGGAGCTGGTCAAGAAGACCCAGAAGGTGACCGAGGAGCTCGCCGATCTCGCCCGCGCCAATGTCGAGGCGATCGTCGAGGCCGGCCGCGTCGCGACCGAAGGTGCCCGCTCGATCGGCCAGGACGTCGTCGCCAAGCAGCGCGACAGCGTCGAGCAGGCCGCCGGCGCGATCCGTTCGCTCGCCGAGGCCAAGTCGCCGACCGAATACCTGCAGCTGCAGGGCGACTTCGCGCGCGCCTCGTTCGACCGCGCCGTCGCCGAGACCTCGAAGCTGACCGAATCGCTGGTGAAGCTCGCCGGCGAGGCGTTCCAGCCGCTTTCCAACCGCGCCACGGCCAATGCCGAGCGCTTCAACACGCTCGTTGCCTGACCCTCTCCCCTCCTAAAAGTCAGGTAACGTTCCTGGCGGCCGCTCCCGAGTAAGTGGAGCGGCCGCCATTTTTTTACGTTGTTGATGCAAATTGCCGCCTTGCCGCGTTTTGCGCGACTGCCATATTTTAGGGACGATGATCGAGCGCTGGACGATGATGGCCGCTGGGCCGGGCGACGGGGACGGGATCGAGGAGATCGAGACCGGCGTCGCGACGCGCACGCGGCCGAGGACCAAGAAGCCGTCCAACTACAAGGTCCTGATGCTCAACGACGACTACACCCCGATGGAGTTCGTCGTGCTCGTGCTCCAGCGCTTTTTCACGATGGGCATCGAGGACGCGACGCGAATCATGCTCCAGGTTCACCAGCAGGGCGTCGCCGTGTGCGGCGTGTTCACCTACGAAGTGGCGGAGACCAAGGTCACCCAGGTGATCGACTTCGCGCGCGAGAACCAGCACCCGCTGCAATGCACGCTGGAGAAGGCATAATTGCTTCCCCTCCTTGCAAGGGAGGGGATTGAGGGGTGGGGCTTCTGAAGCGGCTCGATGCCGCTGAAGAAGCTCTCTCGGAGCCATTGAGGCTCCTCGCTCGACCCACCCCCCCGCCCCTCCCTTGCAGGGAGGGGAGAAGCGGCTAAACCCCCGACCCGATGGACAGCATCTGGATCAAGGGCGGGGCCAGGCTCAACGGCGAAATCCCGATCAGCGGCGCGAAGAATGCCGCCCTGACTCTGATGCCCTGCGCGCTTCTCACCGAGGAGAAGCTGACGCTCACCAACCTGCCGCGCCTCGCCGACGTCGACACCTTCAGCCACCTGTTGAACCAGCTCGGCGTCTCGACCTCGGTCGCGGGAGTGAAGAAGGGCGAGATCGGGCGGCGGATGACGCTTCAGGCCGACGAGATCGTCTCGACCACCGCGCCCTACGACATGGTGCGCAAGATGCGCGCGTCCGTGCTGGTGCTCGGGCCGATGCTGGCGCGCATGGGCGAAGCGATCGTCTCGCTGCCGGGCGGCTGCGCGATCGGCGACCGCCCGATCGACCTGCACCTGAAAGCGCTCGAATGCATGGGCGCGGAGATCGAGATCGCCGCGGGTTACGTAAAGGCGAGCGCGCCCAAGGGGCGCTTGAAGGGCGGCGACTTCAGCTTCCCGGTTGTGTCGGTCGGCGCGACCGAGAACGCGGTGATGGCTGCCGCGCTGTGCAAGGGCCGGACGCAATTGTTCAACGCCGCGCGCGAGCCCGAGATCGTTGACCTGTGCAACCTGCTGGTGGCCATGGGCGCGAAGATTTCCGGCATCGGTTCAGGCCACCTGGTCATCGACGGCGTCGAGAGTCTCGGCGGCACGACGTATGAAGTCATGCCCGACCGGATCGAGGCCGGGAGCTACGCCTGCGCGGCGGGAATCACCGGCGGCTCGCTCGACCTGATCGGCGCTCGCCCCGACGACATGAAGGCGACGCTGAACGCGCTCGCGCAGGCCGGGCTGATGATCGAGTTCCACAACCGCGGGATCAAGGTCAGCGCGAACGGCAAATTGAAGCCGCTAGCGCTCTCGACCGCGCCCTTCCCGGGATTCGCGACCGACATGCAGGCGCAATTCATGGCCATGCTCGCGTTGGCCGAGGGCGACAGCTTCCTCGAGGAGACGATCTTCGAGAACCGCTACATGCACGTGCCTGAGCTCAGGCGCATGGGGGCCGAGGTCGACATCCACGGCCGCTCGGCGATCGTCAAAGGTGTCGACGAGCTTGCGGGCGCGAACGTGATGGCGACGGACCTGCGCGCGTCGATGAGCCTGGTGCTGGCCGGACTGGCCGCGGAGGGCGAGACCGAGGTCCTGCGCGTCTATCACCTCGACCGCGGCTACGAGCGGCTGGAGGAAAAGCTGTCAGCCGTCGGCGCGACGATCGAACGTCGGAGCCAGGGCTAGAGCTTCTTGTAGAACCGGATGCTGGTCCGCTCGTAACCCAAGTGGCGATAGAATGCGTGAGCGGGCGCGAGGCGGTCGTTGCTGGTCACCTCAACCATCCCGCAACCGAGCGTCTTCAGCTGTTGCTCGGCAGCTTCGACCAGCATCCGTGCGATGCCCTGCTTGCGCGCCTTCTCGGTGACGACGAGGATGGTGATGCGCCCGACCGGCCGGTCGCGATGGATCGTCACCATGCGATGAATGCCGATGAGCCCGACCACCTTCTTGTCGAGCGTCGCCACTAAGGGCGCGAGCTTCTCTTTCGCGAGCTGGTTGATGCGCTTGCGAACGCCCTTGGCGTCGACCTTGTGGTCGAGCAGCTTGATCAGCGCGACCAGCTCCTCGGCGTCCTTCGACTTGGCATCGCGGATCTTGGGCTTGGGCTGCGGTTTGGGAGGAGGCGGGGGAGGGGCGGGGCGCTCTTTTCTGAGTCTCGCAGGCTCGGGCTCAGGCCCCAACTCGCGGTCGTTGGCGGCTTCGCGCGCCGGTTTCGCCTTCTTTTTGCGCGGCATGACCGCAACGTCGAGCGACGCGCCCCAGTCCTTCGCGCCGAGGTTGCGCAGGTAATGCTCGACCTCCTCCGGCTTCGCGTTCGGGCCCTTGTCGTCCATGCCGAACACGGCCTTGCCGCCGCCGTCGGTCAGCCCGACCTTCCCGAACCGCCGCTTCCCCGGCGTCCTCACGCGCGACCGGACGAGTTTCAACCCGCGGTTGCGGGCGGTTTCGGCCAATGCGTCGAGGTCTTCGCTCACAGCCTGTCCAGCAGATGCAGCACCAGGCCGACCATGCCGCCGACGAGGGTGCCGTTGATGCGGATATATTGCAGGTCGCGGCCGACCGCGGCCTCGAGCCGCGCCGTGACCGTCCGCGCGTCCCAGCCGCGCACCGTTTCCGACACCAGCTTGACGATCGAGCTGCCGTAGCTCGCGGCCAGGCCGACGGTCGCGCGCCGGGCGAACTGGTTGATCGCGGCGCGGATGCGCGGGTCGCCTTCGAGCGTCGTGCCCATCGATTTCATGACTTCGCCGAGCTTTCCGGCGAGCACCGCGTCGGGATTGCGCGCGGCCTTGATGATCGCCTCTCGGCCCTTCTGCCACAAAGTGTCGAGCCACAGGCTGACCGACTTGTTGTCGAGCAGTTGGTCCTTGATCGCCTCGACCCGTTCGCGCGTTTCGGCGCGGGTCTGGAGGTCGTTGGCGAGCTGGGCGAGCGCCTCCTCGATCTTCTGCCGAACCGGGTGCGCGGGATCGGTCGACATCTCGACCGTGAGCTTCTTGAGCCCGTCGATGATCGCGTCGGCCAGCTTGGCGTCGAGCCCGGCGAGCTTCAGCACCCAGTTCGCCTTCTTGTGCACCATGTCGCGGATCAGCTGCTCGTTGGCGTCGAGGGCGCGCGCGGTCCAGCGGATCGAGGCCTCGAGCATCGGCACGTGGCGGTCCTCGTTGATCGCCGAGGCGAGCGCGTGGCCGAGCAGCGGCGACAGGTCCATCTTGCGCAGGCGGCCGGCAATCGCGCCCTTGACGATCCCGCCGAGGCGCTCGTCGTCGAGCCCTTCGAAAATGTCGGCGATCAGACGCGAGGCGCCGGCGCGGATGCGGTTCCCCTCACCCGCGGGCGTCTGGAGAAAACGCCCGGCCGCGCCGGCGAGGTCGATGTTGCGCATCCGCCGCGCGACGACGGCGGGGATGAGGAAATTCTCGCGCAGGAAATTGGCGAGGGCTTCGCCGATCCGGTCCTTGTTGCGGGGGATGATCGCGGTGTGGGGGATCGGCAGGCCGAGGGGGTGGCGGAACAAAGCGGTCACCGCGAACCAGTCGGCCAGGCCGCCGACCATCGCCGCCTCGGCGAAGGATTTGACGTAGGGCAGCCAGGGATATTGCGGCTCGAACGCGCGGGCCGCGACGAACACCCCGGCCATCACCACGAGCAGGCCGGTGGCGACGGCCTTCATCCCCTGCGCGCCGGGCTGCGCGGGATTGAAGCGGGCGAGGGCGCCGTTGCTCATTCGGGCCATGCCGGCTCAATAGCCGAGCCGGCACGCGGGTCCATCATTCCGCGGGTACGGCGTGCCCCGTTGCATGCGCATCCGCGCCGATCACGCGATGGAACAGCCGCCCAAGCCGCGATTCGATCGAGATCGCAATCGAGAAATAAGCCGGCACCAGGACCAGCGTGAGCAGAGTCGAGAAGATGAGGCCGCCGATCACGGTGATGCCCATCGGCGCGCGCCAGCTGTTGTCGCCACTGATCGAGATGGCGGTGGGCAACATTCCCGCGACCATCGCCACGGTGGTCATGACGATCGGCTGGGCGCGCTTGTGTCCGGCTTCCCAGATCGCGTCGTTCTTCTTCATCCCGTGGTTCATCATCTCGACCGCGAAGTCGACCAGCAGGATCGAGTTCTTGGCGACGATTCCGAACAGCATGAGAATGCCGATGAGCACGAACAGCGATACCGGCTGGCCGGCGATGTGCAGCGCAATGGCCGCCCCCAGGGGCGCAAGGATCAGCGAGCCCATGTTGACGAATGGCGCGAGGAAGCGGCGGTAGAGCAGCACCAGCACGGCGAAGACCAGCAGGACGCCGGAGATCAGCGCGACCGCGAAGTTGAACAATAGCTCGGACTGCCATTTCTGGTTGCCGAGGTTCAGCTTCTGCACGCCCTGCGGCAGGTTCTTGTACGCCGGCAGCTGGTAGATCTTGGCCCAGACGTCGCCTTCGACCACGCCGGGGGCGAGGTCCGCGCCGACGGTCAGTCGGCGAAGCTGGTTCGACCGGTTGATCGCCGTCGGGCCGGCGCCGAAGCCGATCTCGGCGACGGCCTTCAGCGGAACCGATCCGCCGGACGACGTCGGCACCGGCAGGTTCAGCAGGGTCTGCATGTCGCGCCGCGAGTCTTCGGAGAGCGACACCTGGATCGGCACCTGGCGGTCGGACAGCGAGAATTTCGCGCTGTTCTGCTCGATGTCGCCCAAGGTCGCGATGCGGATCGTCTGGCTCAGCGCCGCGGTCGTCACGCCGAGGTCGGCGGCAAGGTCGAAGCGCGGCTTGATCGTGATCTCGGGCTGAGCGAGGTTGCTGCCGACGCGCGGTGCGCGCAGACCGGGAACCGTCGCCATTTCCTTGGCGAGCTCATTGCCGACCTGTGTCAGCTGCTGCGGATCGTCGCCGCCGAGAAAGAGCATGATGTCACGTGCGTCGGGGTCCGGCCCGCCGCCGTTCTGGCTCTGGAAGGTGACGCGCGCGTCGGGAATCGCCGCCAACGTCGGGGACAGATGCCGCTGCCACTCGTCGCTCGTCATCTTGCGGCTCTTCTTGAGCACGATGCTGACGTGGCCGCTGCCGACGTCTGCCCGCTCGAACGTGCGCTCGACGTCCGGATCGTTCTGGACGATGTTGGCGACGCGATCGATCACGGCTTCGGTCTGCTTGAGCGTGGTTCCGGGCGCGAGGGTGACGTTGACCCGCGCGAAGTCGTCATTCTCGGGTGGGAAGAACGACAAGGGCAGCGTCCCGAACAGGACGACGCTGAGCAGCAGCGTGACGACACCGGCGCCGACCATCGCCAACCGGTGATCCTTCATCCGTGCGCTGAACCGGGCCGACATGATGCCGTGCCATTCGGCGAAGCTGTGGCCGCCGATCCCCTGGATGATCAGGGCAACGAGCTTCGCTGCGAAATAGGCAGCCACCGCGGCGACGACGAAGGCCAGGGCGAAGCCGATTGCGCCGGGAACGCCGATCTTGCCGAGGCCCATCGTGACCCCGCCCGTCACGGCGACAAACACCGCAATGACCGGAAGGAGAAGCAGCGCACCGAGCGCGTAGTAAGTGAACCGCCGCGCGGGCTTGGGCAGCCGCGCTAGCAAGGCGTTGGCCTTGGACGTGTCGAGGCTCCAGTTGAGAACCTTCAGGTAGGAGTCCATCCATTTCCATGCCGCGTGGGGCTGGACGCCGTGGGAGCGCAGGAAATAGGCGGCGATCAGCGGCGTGATCATGCGCGCGACGAACAGGCTCATCAGCACCGACAGGACGACGGTGAAGCCGAACGCCTTGAAATACTGACCAGCGATGCCGGGCATCAGCGCGACCGGGAAGAAGACGGCGACGATCGCCATGGTCGTCGCGAGCACGGCGAGACCGATCTCGTCCGCGGCGTCGAGTGACGCCTGATAGGCGGACTTGCCCATGCGCATGTGCCGGACGATGTTCTCGATTTCGACGATCGCATCGTCGACCAGCACGCCCGCGACGAGGCCCATGGCCATGGTCGACATGAAGTTCATGGTGATGTCCATGAGGCTCATGAACCAGAAGGCCGGGATCGCCGACAGCGGGATGGCGAGCGCGGAGATAGCGGTGGCGCGGATGTCGCGCAGGAAGAGAAGGACGACGAGAACCGCCAGGACCGCACCTTCGACGAGGCCTTCCATCGCCGAGCGGTACTGGGCCTTGGTATAGTCGATGCGGTTGACGATCTCCTTGAAGTGGACCTGCGGGTTCTCCTTCTCCAGCTTCTTCAGCTCGGCCATGCCGGCGGCATAGTCGGAGACCGCGGACGTGCCTTTGGCGCGTTGCACCGAGAAGGACACGACCTGGCGGCCGTTGAGCTTGGTGATCGTCCGCTGCTCGGAATTGCTGTCCTTGACCTGGCCGAGGTCGGCGAGCTTCACGAAGCGCCCGCCGGGGAGCGAAATCTCGGTCTGCGACAGCTGGTAGGCGTCCTGGGCGTTGCCGAGGACGCGCACCGATTGCTCGGACCCCGCGATCTCCGCGCGGCCGCCGGCGCCGTTCAGATTGCTCTGGCGAAGCTGCTGGTTGACCTGCGCCGCGGTGATCCCCTGCGCCTGGAGCGCGGCGGGATCGAGGATCACGCGGATGGTGCGGTCGACGCCGCCGCCGCGGCTCACCGCGGCAATGCCCTCGACGCCGAGCAGGCGCTTGGCGACCGTGTTGTCGATGTACCAGCTCAGCTGCTCGAGCGTCATGTCGGTGGTTTCGGCCGACATCACCATGATCGGCTCGTCTTCCGCGTCGACGCGGATGATCTGCGGCTCGAGGATGCCTTCGGGCAAGTTGCCGCGGACCTGCGAAACCGCGTTGCGCACGTCGTTGACCGCGCGGTCGGGCGGCGTGCCGAGCTCGAACATCACGAAGGTCTCGCTGTTGCCTTCGCTGATGGTGCTGTTGATCTCCTCGACCCCGCGCACTCCGCGAACCGCCGATTCGATGCGCTGGGTGATCTGGTTCTCCATCTCGTTCGGCGCGGCGCCGGGCTGGGAGATCGAGACGATCGCGGCCGGAAGGTCGATGTCCGGGGCATTGTTGACCTGCATCCGGGCGAACGAGATCAGCCCGGCCAGCATCAGGCCGACGAAGAGCACGATCGGGAAGACCGGGTTGCGGATGCACCAGGACGAGACGTTGCGGAAATTCATTTGCCTGACTTCTTTCGTCGACTCTTTGCCGCGCGCGCCTAGCGCGCGGCCTGGCGCTTCGGATTGACCTTCTGCCCCGGGTTGAGGAACGGCCCGGCCGAAAGCACGACCGCTTCGTTGCCCGACAGGCCCGCAGCGATGGCGACCCCGTTGTCGTTGATCGCACCGATCTTGATGTTGCGGCGCTCGACCTGGTTCCTGGCGTTGATGATGTAGACGTAATTGCCTTCGTCATCGCTCAAGACGGCGCTTTGCGGCAGCAGCGGTGCGCTCGCCGTGCCCGCGGTGATTCGCGCTTCGGCGTAACCGCCCGGCCGCATCGTCGGATCGTAAGGCACCGCGATCCGCACGTCGCCAAGACGCGATTGCGGGTCGATCACCGGCGCGACCTGCCACACCGTGCCCGAGACGCTGCGCTGCGAGCCGACCGGAGTGACGCTCGCCGGCATTCCGACATGAACCTGCGCCAGGTCCTGCTGCGACAGTTGAGCGCGCATTTCCATCTGGCCGCCCTCGGCGATCCGGAATAGCGCCGGTGAGCCGGCCCCGACGATCTGGCCGACCTCGACGTTGCGCTCGAGCACCAGGCCCGCAGCCGGCGCCGTGACGTTGAGCCGCCCGATCTCGGCGCGGGTGGCGGCGAGCTGGGCCTGGGCGACGCGGACCTGCGCGTAGGCCGCGTCGCGGGTCGCCTTCTTCGAATCGATCTCCGCCTTGGAGACGAAGCCGCGGCCCTGCAGCGCGAGGGCACGCTCATAATTCGATTGAGCGAGCGCGGCATTGGCGCGCGCCGCATCGATCTGCGCGGCAAGCTGCGCCGCCTGCTGCGCCTGAACCGAGCGATCGACGATCGCCAGCACCTGCCCCGCGTGGACCCACGTGCCCGCGTCGGCGAGAACGCGCACGACGCGCCCGCCCGATCCGGCGATGCCGACCGGCTGGTCGCGCCTGGCGGCCAGCGGACCGCTGGCGACGATGGCCCGTCCGACCGAGCTCGTGCCGGGCACGATCACCGTCACGTTGGGCACCTGGCCCGCGCTCGCCGCGGCCGCTTCCGCCGCCTTCTTCTCGCTGGCGCTGCGGTTCATCATCAGCGCGAGGCCGATCGCAAGCAGGCCGAGAATGACGACGGCCGCGATGATCACCATGCGGCGGCGTCGCGAACGGTCGACCACCACCAGGTTGTCGGAGCTATAGAAAGAGGTCTCTCGGTTCATCATTCCTGCCTGGTTCGCGTCTGCTGTTGGTCGCCCTGGGACTGTATTACGCTAATAAGTCACCTAGCGCAACAGACAGTCGTCCCAAACTGTCGTCGGACGGACATTACCATTGCTTTTCGACTAACGGTGGCACTTGCATGGCAAGCGCGCGTTGCGCATCGGTGCGAGGCCGATCGCCTCGTTTCGACTCCATATCGCAAAAGGGGAAAGCGCGCGATGGAACATTACGGAATCCTTGGCTGGATCATCATCGGCGGACTTGCCGGTGGCCTCGCCAAGCTGCTGATGCCCGGCCGCGATCCCGGCGGCTGCATCATCACGATTCTCCTGGGGATCGCCGGGGCACTGGTCGCCGGATGGGTGGTTCGCGCGACCGGCATGTTCGGCCCGGACTGGAAGGCCGGGTTCGTGGGCGCCGTCGTCGGCGCGTTCCTGATCCTCCTGATCTACCGCCTGATCCTCGGCCGCCGCGGGGCCTGAACGGGACGTTCAGCAACCAGCCATGGCCTGCGGGCAAGCGTTCCCGCCGTGAAACGGTTTTGACGAGGAACGACCGATGAAAAATGTCTTGTTCGCCGCCGCCTTACTGGCGGCCGCAGCCATGCCGGCGGTGGCTGACGCCCAGCAGGCGCCTGCCATCACCCAGACGATCGCGGGCACGCGGCTCGACATCAATGCGACCGGGGAGGTTACCCGCGTCCCCGACCTCGCGGTGATCAATGCCGGCGTGGTGACGCGCTCGGCCACCGCCGGCGGCGCGATCCAGCAGGCGGCGACACGCATGGCTCGGGTGCGCGAGGCGCTGCGCCAGGCGGGGATCGCCGATCGCGACATCCAGACGAGCAACATCAGCCTCAATCCCGAATATACCTACGTCCAGAACCAGCCGCCGAAGCTGAACGGGTACAGCGCAACCAACCAGCTCAGCATTCGCTTCCGCGACATCGAGAATACGGGCAAGATCCTCGACGCGCTGGTCGCGCAGGGCGCCAACCAGATCAACGGGCCCAACCTCACCATCGACAAGCCCGAAGCCGCGCTCGACGAGGCGCGAGCCAAGGCCGTTGCCGCGGCCCGCGCTCGCGCCGATCTCTATGCCCGCTCGCTCGGCATGCGCGTCGTTCGGGTGGTGTCGGTGAGCGAGAGCGGCGGAAGCTATCCGGTGCCGCCGCCGATGCCGATGTACGCGCGCGCCGAGGCGGCGCAGGCCGCCGACAGCAAGATCGAAGCGGGCGAGCAGAAGCTCCAGGTGAACCTCGCCGTCACCTTCGAGCTTCAGTGAAAGAAAAAGGCCGCGCGGATTGAGCCGCGCGGCCTTCCGGTTTCCGGTTGACCGAACCCGCCTAGCGGACGGTCCCTCTCCGGATGAGGTTGACGATCGCGAGCAGGATGACCGCTCCGAGCAACGCGTAGAGGAAGCTTTCGATCGTGATTCCGGCGTTCATGTTCACGCCGAACAGCAGCCCGGCGATGACCGCGCCAACGATGCCGACGACAATGTTGAGGATGATGCCTTGCTGGGCATCGGTTCTCATGATCAGGCTCGCAAGCCAGCCGCAGATACCGCCAACGATCAGCCAGATAATGATTGCCATGAGTTTCCCTCCTGTTCGCGGCCGCCTTGTTTGAGGGCGGCGGCCTTTCCGGCATCACAGACGCGTGACGCGCGCCAGTTGTTCCGGATTCGGAAGGGTCTGTCCAGTTTTCCGGCGAGCAGGAGCGCCGTCAGGCGGCGGACAAGCTGGATAAATGCGCGTCAGTAACGACGCTGCGGTCAGTAGCGCTGCTGCTTTTCGTACTGGTCGCGGTACTGCTTGATGCGGGTCACGCGCAGTCCCGGCATGCCGCTGCGGTCGACCGCGCGCTGCCAGCTGGTGAATTCCTCGAGGCTCAGCGAATAGCGCTTGCAGGCATCGTCGACGCTCAGGAGCCCGCCGGCGACTGCCGCCACGACCTCGGCCTTGCGACGGACCACCCACCGGGTCGTATCGACCGGCGGCAACGACTCGACCGTCAGCGGCTCGCCTAGCGGCCCGATGACCTGGGCTGGACGAATCTTCTGGTTCTCGAGCATTCCGTCACACCTGCTTAATCATTGACACTGCCAAGCTCTTAAGCCGTCCGCGTTGAAGATATTGTGAAACGCGCTGGTTAATGGCCCGGTTAGTCCGCCTTACGTCCCTTTAACTCTGCGGCCCCTTCCGCGAAGGCGCCGCCGAGCCGCTTCATCGCCTCCCGCCAGCCTTCGCCGGCCGAGAGGTAACAAGCGATTGCATCCTCGCGCGAACGGCCCTCGCCGTCCGCGCCCAGCAGGGCCAGCAACTCGTCCAGGCCGAGCGGTTCTTCCGCGCCTGTGCGAAAGTCCCTCTCGTGTCGCGCCAAGACGTGCCCCTTCGATGCCTCTGCTGCTGCCGCTCTAGGCGAGAGGAGTGAAATTCGGGTAAAGAGACCTTAATGCCCGTCAGCTTCGACCTGACCCGGCCGCTTCGGCAGGCCCGCATCGTCGTCGCCATGTCCGGCGGCGTCGACAGCTCGGTCACGGCCGCGCTCGCCGCCCAGACCGGCGCCGAGGTGATCGGCGTAACCCTCCAGCTTTACGATCATGGTGAAGCGGCCCGCCGCTCGGGCGCCTGCTGCGCGGGCCAGGACATCTACGACGCGAAGACCGTCGCCGACCGGCTCGGGATCGCGCATTACGTGCTCGATTACGAAAGCCGCTTTCGCGACGGCGTGATTGATCGCTTCGTCGACGAATATGCGCAGGGCCGCACGCCGGTGCCGTGCGCGTCGTGCAACCAGGGCGTGAAGTTCGTCGACCTGATCGCCTTTGCGCGCGAGCTTGGCGCCGACTGCCTCGCCACCGGCCATTATGTGCGGCGGGTCGTGAATGAGGGGCGCGTCGAGTTGCACAAGGGCGCGGACCCGCGGCGCGACCAGAGCTATTTCCTCTACGGCACGACGCGCGACCAGCTCGATTTCCTGCGCTTCCCGCTCGGCGATTTGCCCAAGGACGAGGTGCGGCGGATCGCGGCCGAGACCGGCCTGGAGGTCGCAGCCAAGCCGGACAGCCAGGACATCTGCTTCGTCCCCGACGGCGATTATGCCGGGCTGGTGAAGCGGCTGCGGCCGGAGACCGAGGCGCCGGGCGAGATCGTCGACACGGGCGGCCGCGTCCTCGGGCGCCATCGCGGCATCGTCCATTTCACCATCGGCCAGCGCCGCGGGATCGAGATCGGCGGGATGGCCGAGCCGCTTTACGTGATCCGCATCGAGCCGAAGGGGCGGCGCGTGGTGGTCGGCCCGCGGCGCGAGCTGGCGGTCGGGGCGATGCGTGTCGCCGGCTGGAACTGGCTCGGTGAGGACCAGGCCGAGGTGGCGGTCAAGGTGCGCTCGCTTGCCCCGCCGGCCCCAGCGCGACGCGACGGCGAGTGGGTGCATTTCGAGAGCGCCGAATATGGCGTTGCACCCGGCCAAGCGGCGGTCGCCTATGACGGTACGCGGCTGCTCGGCGGCGGCTGGATCGCGGAGACGGTTTCGGCGCGGGCGAGCGCCATGAATGCCGCCGCCGCGTAGCGCGGGCATCCTGCTGTTCCGTCAGCAGGCCGGCGAGCTCCAGGTGTTGCTGGTCAAGCCGGGCGGGCCGTTCTGGCGCAACCGCGACGCCGGCGCGTGGATGATCCCGAAGGGCATGATCGAGCCGGGGGAGGCGCCGGCCGAAGCCGCGCTGCGCGAGTTCGAGGAGGAAACCGGCACGCGGCTCACCGCTGTGCCCTTCCCGCTAGCGACCGTGCGCCAGGCCGGCGGCAAGCTGGTCGAGGCATTCGCGCTCGAAGGCGATCTCGATCCGGCGGGCATCACCAGCATCGAGTTCGAGGTCGAGTGGCCACCGAGGAGTGGCCGTCGCCAGAGATTCCCGGAGGTCGAGCAGGCGCGCTGGATGACGCTCGGCGAAGCACGTGAAACCATGCTCACGAGCCAGCTGCCGCTGCTCGACGCGCTGGAAGCGAAGCTGCGCTACTAGTTCCTCCCCATCGCCCGAGCGATGGGGAGGAACTTCAAAGCTGGAACTGGCCGACGATGACCGTGCGGCACTCGCCGCCGAGCACCACCCGGTCGCCTTCGAGCCGGCAGTGAAGCAGCCCGCCGCGCGCGCTCGCCTGGAGCGCGGTGAACTGGGTGCGGCCGAGGCGGTCGGCCCAGAAGGGCACCAGGACGGCATGCGCCGCACCCGTCACCGGATCCTCGTCGATGCCGCATGGGGCGGCGAACACCCGGCTGGCGATGTCCTGTTCGTCGCCGGGCGCAGTCACGATGACGAGGTCATGGAAGCCCTTCAGCGCCTTGAAATCCGGCTGAACCGCGCGAACTGCCGCTTCATTCTCGAGCAGCACAACAGCAGCGGACTCTGCTCGATGGCCAATGAAGACATCGCCATGCACACCCAGCGCAGCGAGCAGCGCCGGATCTTCGCCGCTTGCGACGAGATGCGCGGGAATATCAAGCTGCAACAGGTCCTGGTCGCGGCTGACGGTGAGGATCCCCGACTGCCGCGTCGAGAATGCAAGCTTTTGTGCGCTCATCAGCACATGGCCGGTCGCGATAGTCGCATGGCCGCACAGCGGAACCTCGGTCGTCGGCGTGAACCAGCGCAGGTCATAGTCCACGCCGTCGCACTCGCTCGGGACCGTGAAGGCAGTTTCACTGAGGTTGTTCTCGGCCGCGATGGCTTGAAGCAAATCATCATCGAGCCAGCGCTCGAGCGGCATGACGGCCGCCGGATTGCCGGTCAGCGGGCCGATCGTGAACGCGTCGACCTGGAAAAAGGGCAGGCTCGTCATGTCGCGCGCTCCGTGATTGCCTGGGGCAGCAGGGTTTCGCGGTCGGTCTGCCCGTGGGGATCGACGTGGATCAGGATCTCGGTGCCGGGAAAGCGCTCCTGCAATTGCTCCTCGACGCGGTCGAGCCGGTCGTGGGCCTGCTGGACGGTCCAGTCGGCCGGCACCCAGACGTGGAACTGGACGAAGCGGACCGTGCCGCTGCTGCGGGTGCGGAGGTCGTGCAGCCCTTCGAGCTCGGGATAATCGGCGCAGGCGGCGAGGAAGCGCTGGCGCTCCTCCTCGGGCCATTCGCGGTCCATCAGCTGATTGACCGCCTCGCTCGACGCCCGCCACGCGCCCCACAGCAGCCACAAGGCGATGCCGATCCCGAACAGAGCATCGGCGCCGGCAACGTGCAGTGCCTGGTCGAGCAGCAGCGCGACGATCACCGCGCCGTTGAGCATCAGGTCGGACTTGTAGTGGACATTGTCGGTCTTGATCGCGACCGACCCGGTGCGGGCGATCACCCGCCGCTGGTACCACAGCAGGACGAAGGTGAAGGCGATCGCGAGCAGCGACACGGCGATTCCGGCGCCCATTGCGTCGGTCTGTGCGCCGCTCATCAGCCGGTCGATCGCGCGCCAGCCGATGCCGATTGCCGACACGGTGATCAGCACGACCTGCGCGAGCGCCACGAGCGCCTCGGCCTTGCCGTGCCCGAAGCGGTGGTCGCTGTCCGCCGGGATCGCGGCGATGCGCACGCCGACGAGCGTCGTCAGGCTGGCGATGACGTCGAGCGCGGTGTCGGCGAGGCTGCCGAGCATCGCGGTGGAATCCGTGGCGTAGGCCGCCCACGCCTTGGCGATGAGCAAGATCAGCGCGAGCGTGACGCTGGCGAGCGCCGCGCGCGTCGCCTGCACCGAATGTTCGGCGGCGATTTTCGCCGTGGTCACGGGTAGAGCAGCCCTTCGCTCCAGCCGTCGGCGGTGCGCGCGAACAGCCGCCGCTCGTGGAGGCGGTGAGGACGGTCGAGCCAGAACTCGATGCGCTCCGGAACGACGCGATACCCGCGCCAGTGCGGCGGGCGCGGGACTTCCTGGCGGTCGTACCGTTGCTTCATGGCTTCGAACCGCTGCTCGAAGGTCTCGCGCCGGTCGAGCGGGCGCGACTGGTCCGAAGCCCAGGCGCCAAGCTGTGAATCCCGCGCGCGGGTCGCGAAATAGGCGTCCGCCTGCGCGTCATCGACGGGCTCAACAGAACCCTCGATCCGCGCTTGGCGGCGGAGAGCCTTCCAGTGGAAGAGAAGCGCCGCGCGCGGATTGGCAGCGAGATCCTCGCCCTTGGCGCTCTGCTCGTTGGTGTAGAAAACGAAGCCATCAGCCCCGTGTCCTTTGAGCAGGACCATGCGCACGCTTGGATTACCGACCTCATCCGCGGTCGCCAGTGCCATCGCCTCGGGGTCGTTGATCTCGCTCGCCCGCGCCTCGGCGAGCCATTCGTCGAACAAGGCGAGAGGGTCGGTGGTCATGCCCCGCGGCGCTTAGGCTTGGAGCGAGCCGGCCCGCAACCCATCTGGTCAGGCCAGCCCGGTTCCGGCATGGGAGGCTGAATGGCCCTGGACCTTTACCAACGGCTCGGAGTGAAGCGCGGCGCGAGCGAGGCCGAGATCAAGAAGGCCTATCGCAGCCTCGCCA
>DATEIK010000113.1:0-8180 GCA_035279065.1 Sphingomicrobium sp.
CTGCGCGATCTCGACAGCAAGATGGGCGGGCTGCAGCGATCCGACCTCATCATCGTCGCGGGGCGCCCCGGCATGGGCAAGACCGCGCTTGCGACCAACATGGCCTTCGCGGCCGCCGAGCGCTTCCTCCAGGACCAGGCCGACGGGATCGAACCGGCCAAGGCGGCGGGCGCGCCCATCGCCATCTTCAGCCTCGAAATGTCGTCCGAGCAGCTGGTCACCCGCGTCCTCTCCGAGCAATCGCAGGTCACCGCCGAGCAAATCCGCACCGGCAGCCTCGGGCGGCAGGAGTTCGCCTCATTCGCGCGGACCGCCGAGCGGTTGCACAGCCTGCCTTTCTACATCGACGATACGCCGGGTCTCACCATCGCCGCGCTTCGCACGCGGGCACGACGCCTGAAGCGCCAGAAGGGCATCGGCCTGATCGTCGTTGACTATCTGCAGTTGCTCTCGGGAACCGGGCGCGGAGCGAACGACAATCGCGTGCAGGAAATCTCGGAGATCAGCCGTGGCCTGAAGCAGCTCGCCAAGGAGCTCGACGTGCCGGTCATCGGCGTCTCGCAGCTCAGCCGCGCGGTCGAGCAGCGCGAGGACAAGCGGCCGCAACTCGCCGACCTGCGCGAATCCGGCTCAATCGAGCAGGACGCCGACATCGTGCTGTTCGTCTATCGCGAGGAATATTATTTGAAGGCGCACGAGCCCAAGCACCCGATCCCGGGCGATTCCGCCGAGGTCTTCTCGGCGTTCGAGGAATGGGAATCCAAGCACAGCCAGGTCGCCGGAATGGCGGAACTGATCATTGCCAAGAATCGCCACGGCGGGACGGGCAAGGAACGGCTCCGCTTCGAGGGCCGCTTCACCAGGTTCAGCGATCCCGCGGACGACGACCGGCTGCCCGAGATGCGCAGCTAACGACACGCCTTCCGGGGAGGGGGGTGAGGGCGCCGGACCAGGGTTTTCCCATCAAAGTAGTACTTTGATGGGGGCCCTTGGTTTCGGCGCCCTCAGTGGTTCTTAAGGTCCGATATCGTCGCTGCTCTCGGGCTGCTCGATCTTCACCGGCGGCCCCGGCGCGAGCTCCAGCGCCTTCGCGACATTCTCGTCCCAGCCGTAGACGTCGGGACGGAACTGGACTCGCGACCCGTCCCAGAAGGCGGTCATGTAAAGCAGCCGGACCGGGATTTCGTTGGGCAGCTTGATGAAGGCTTCGTCGTCCTTCGCCATGGCCTGCTGGAACTTGTCGAGGATGCCTTCCTGCTGAGCGAGCGCGGTCGCGAACTGGACGGCATTTTCGACACGCACGCAGCCGTGACTGCGGTGACGGTCCGGAAGCGCGAAAGCCGCTTTCGCCGGCGTATCGTGCAGGTAGATGGCCTCGTCATCCTGCATGTCGAACTTGACCCGTCCGAGTGAGCTCTTCGGCCCGGACTCCTGAATCCACTTCCCGTCCTTCTGCACGTAGTCGTTGCTTGCGAGCCAGCTCGCGCTTTTATTCGCGAGTTCCTTTGCGGCGATGCCATCGGGGACCCGCCACGCCGGGTTGGCGACCAGCTGGACGATCGGCGCCTGAAGCTGCGGCGTCGGTTTGTCGGCTTCGCCGTTGATGACCTTGCGGTGATCGACGTGCTGGCCGTCGCGCCAGTAATCGAGGAACGAGGCAGCCGTATTGACGTCGATCCGCGTCTTGGGAGGCTCACGCTGAAGCCAGCGCAGCCGCTCCATCGCGACGGCAAGCTGGCGCGCGCGATAGCCTGGCCCGGCGCTGAGCGCGCCGATCGTTTCCTTGCCGAGAACGCCGTCGGGCTTGGTCCCGGAATCCGCCTGGAACTGTTTGACCGCCGCGACGAGCGAAGGGGTGTAGGCGCCGGGGTCGGCGGTCCCTTGCGCCTGCTCGGGAATGTATCCGCCCGAACGCAGCACCGCGACGATCGCCGGGATGCGGGGATCGCGCGCGCCGGGCTTGATCGGCTTGTCGGCGGGGATCGGCTTCTGGTCTGGCTGGTCGGCGAGCTTGATGTACCTGAGGAAGGCATTGCTCAGCGCCTTATATTCGTCGGTCTGCGGGGCGAGCGAGTTCAGCCATTCCGCGACATTACCGTTCTGGAGCGCCTGCTGGAGGCCGGCCCGGACGTCGGTCTTGGCGCGCGGGATGGTGTAGACCTCGTAAAGCTTGGTCGGATCGGAATAGCCGTTGGCCAGGGCCGAAGCGTATTTCAGCGCCGCGCTCACGAGAGCCGGGCCGCTCTCATCGCCCTTCAGGAACAATTCGGGCTTGAGGCCATGGGCCGGCGCGCCGGCAATGGCTTCGCGAATCTGCTTCTCATCCTTCTGGTTGAGAGTGATCCCGCTGGCGGAGGCGTTGGCGTCGCTCTGATTGCCGGAGGTCCCGCCCTGGGAACAGGCGGACATGGCGACGGTGCACAAGGCAAGGCTCAGGGCCCGGCCGATCCATTTACTCTTACTCATTGCGGCTGAACGCCACGGCCGCCGAATTCGATCCAACGCCGGGCTTAGTCTTCCTGCATGTTCGGGTCGCGCAGGCCCTCGCCGAGCGAGGCGCGCGGGCGGTCGGCCTCGCTGCTGGTCACCGGATAGGCGCAATAATCGGCTGCGTAGAAAGCGCTCGGGCGATGGTTGCCCGACAGGCCGAGCCCGCCGAACGGCGCGTTCGACGGCGCGCCGTTGGTCGGCTTGTTCCAGTTGATGACACCCGCGCGGACGTTCGCCCAGAACTTGTCATACTCTTCCGGGCTGTTGCCGATCAGGCTTGCCGCAAGGCCGAAGCGCGTGTTGTTCGCTTCGTCGATCGCTGCGTCGAAATCCTTGACCCGGATGACCTGCAAAACGGGCCCGAAAATCTCCTCGTCGGGGCGGTCCTTGATGCCCGTGACGTCGATCAGCGCGGGCGTCAGATAGGGCCGCTCTTCGTACGGCCGGTCGAGACGGCGCAAGGGCTTGGCGCCCTTCATGATCAGGTTGAGCCATTGCTCCTGGACGTGGTCGGCGGCGGTTGTGTCGATCACCGGTCCCATGAACGGCTGCGGGTCGGCGAACGGGTGGTCGACGATCATCCGGTCGATCAGCCGCTGGATCTCGTCGAGCAGATCGTTCTCCGTGCCGTCCTCGACGATCAGCCTCCGGGCGGCGGTGCAGCGCTGCCCCGCGGTCAGATAGGCCGACTGGACGGCAATCATCGCCGCCGCGTCGATGTGCTTGGTCCGCCACACGACGAGCGGATTGTTGCCGCCAAGCTCGAGCGCGAGGATCTTTTGCGGAGTTTCGGCGAACTGCTTGTGCAGCGACTGTCCGGCGCGCGCCGATCCCGTGAACAGCAGGCCGTCGATGCCGGGCTGTCCGGCGAGCGAGCGGCCCTGGTCGGGGCCGCCGATCAGGAGGCGGACCACGCCTTCGGGCACGCCCGCCTCATGGAAGCAGCGGACGAGGAATTCGCCCGTCGCCGGGGTCTTCTCGGATGGCTTGAACACCACCGCGTTGCCGGCGATCAGCGCGGGAACGATATGCCCGTTCGGGAGGTGCGCGGGAAAATTGTAGGGCCCGAGCACCGCCAGCACGCCGTGCGGCTTGTGGCGGACCGCGACCTTGTTGCCCATCGCCGCCTCGAGCCGGCGTTGCGGGGTCCGCTCGGCATAAGCGGCAATCGAAATCTCGACCTTGTTGACCACCGCGCCAACCTCGGTGCGCGCTTCCCAGAAGGGCTTCCCGGTCTCGCGCGAGATGAGCTCGGCGAACTCGGCTTCCTTTTGGCGGACGACATTGGCGAAGCGCCGCAGAGTCTCGATGCGGTAGGCGAGCGAGTGCGCGGCCCATTCCGGCCAGGCCGAGCGCGCCGCGTCGACCTCGGCGGCCGCGTCGCCGATCTCGCCCGACCAGATCTGCTCGCCGGTCGCGGGATCGAACGAGATCAGCGCTTCGTGCGCGCCCGCGCTTTTCGCTTCAGCTTGCCGGTTCATCCTGCGCCATCGCTTCGCCCATTCGGCGCACGGCTGCAACCTTGTCGTTGAACGGCTGCCAGTCGTCGCGTGTCGCGATCGCCGACCAGATGGCTTCAACCTCGTCGATATGCATCGAGCAGGGCGCCTCGTCGGACCAGTAAGGGTGGGTGACGCGCGCGGTGCGTCCCTTGAGCGCCCTGGCGAGCGCGCGGTAAGTCTCGCCGGGATAGCGCTCCGGTCCCGGATCGCGGCCGCCGCGCCAGTCGAAGAAGATGCGATCGATCTGCGCTTCGCGCGAGGCGAGGGCCGTGATCAGCGCGGCGGCGAGGTCGCGGTCCTTGTCGGACGTCGCGACGCCAAGGCGCCGCACCATCGCGCGCGCCAGCGCGTCCTCGAACCGCCCGCTCCACGCCGCCAGCATTTCCGAAAGCGGCGGCGGTTCGGCGATCAGCGTCAGGCAGCCGGCGAATTGTGCAAGGTCCCAGTGGATCGCCTCGGGCTGGCGGCCGAACGCGTAGAGCCCGTAATGGTCGAAATAGGCCGCGGTGAAGGTTGGGTCCCATTCGGGCGTGAAGCGCCACGGGCCGTAATCGAAGCTTTCGCCAGTGACGTTGATATTGTCGCTGTTGAGCACGCCGTGGACGAAGCCGGCGGCCATGTAGGAAGCGGCCAGCGTTGCGGTTGCGCTGTTCACCAGGTCGAACAGCCGGAGCGGGTCGTCGCCCGGCTCGTCGTACAGATTGGCGAGGCAGTAGCGGACCAGCGCCTTGAGGTTGTCGACCTCGCCGAGGAAGGCGAGCCGCTGGAAGCTGCCGATGCGGATATGGCCGTGGCTGAGCCGCGTCAGCACCGCGGAGCGGGTCGGCGAAGGCTCGTCGCCGCGCTCCAGCGCTTCGCCGGTCTCGAACAAAGCGAAGCTCTTCGACGTGTTGACCCCGAGCGCCTCGAGCATCTCGGTCGCGAGCACTTCGCGCACCCCGCCCTTGAGCGTCAACCGCCCGTCGGCGTGGCGGCTGTAGGGCGTCTGGCCGGAACCCTTGGTGCCGAGGTCCAGGAGCCGATCGCGATCATCGCGCAGCTGGGCGAAGGTGAAGCCGCGGCCATCGCCGATTTCGGGATTGTACACGCGGAACTGGTGTCCGTGATAGCGGAGCGCCAGGGGCTCGCCGAGATTGTCGGGGAGCGGTTCGAACCGGCAGAAATGCCTGGCCCAGCTGTCGTCATCGAGGACCAGCCCGACGCGCTCCGCCCAGCGCCGGTTGAGGAAGCGCGGCGTACATTGCGGGAAGCGCGCCGGCGCGACGGGATCGTAAAAATCGCCACCGAGCGTCAGGATTTGCGGATCGGGGCGATAATCGGCCATCACGCGGTCAAGCCGCGTTGCGCTTGCGAGTTCCGCTCAGGCGATCAGCGCCTTTATCTTGGCGAGCGCGGAAGCGTCGGTTTCATCGGGCGTGATGGTGCTGTCGAACCGGCCGTCGCCGCCGAACAGAAGCACGGTCGCGGTATGCTCCATCTGCTTGCCCATCGCGGCGTGCGGCACCGGCTGCGCGTAAATCCCGTACTGACGCTTGACCTGGTCGATCTGCGCCTGGCTCCCGGTCAGGCCGATGATCGGCGCGCCGAACAACTCGGCATATTGGCCGACTTCCCTGGGGCCGTCCTTCGCCGGATCGATGGTCACGAAAAGGATGCGCATCGCCTGGTCGTTCGCGGCTTGCCGCCGCAGCTTGACCAGCCGCGACAGCGTCGTCGGACAGACGTCGCCGCAACGGGTGAAGCCGAAGTAGATCGCATAAGGCTTGCCTTCGAGCGCCTGGCTAGAGAACGGCTTGCCGTCGGAGCCGACGAGCGTGAACGGCCCGCCGAAGGTCGCGCGCGTCGCGGTCTGCGTCGCCTCCGGGCCGGTCACAGGTGTTTTCGGATAGAGCATCAGCGCGGCGATCCCGATGATCGCGACGACGACCAGCACCCAGGCAAGGATGCGCGCCAGCTTCAACACATTCCGCGGAGGTTTTTCGTCGGCCATCGCTTGTGAGCCGATGTCCTAATGCGCGCGGGATTGTCGTCAATGTCCGTTCCTGTAGAAGTCGGCGCACAGGGAGAGTTCGCGTGGCCAGCCTCGAGCTTCACGGCGTGCGGAAGAGCTTTGGCGCGACGCCGGTGCTCGACGACGTGTCGCTATCGCTGGAAGCGCGCGAGTTCATCGCGTTCCTGGGGCCTTCCGGCTCGGGCAAATCGACATTGTTGCGGATCATCGCGGGGCTCGAGACCGCCGACGCGGGCGAAGTATGGCTCGAAGGCCGGCGCATCGACCCGCTGCGGCCCGGCGACCGTGGCGTTGCGATGGTGTTCCAGCATTACGCGCTCTACCCGCACATGTCGGTTCGCGAGAACATGGCGTTCGGTCTGAAGAATGCGCGCGTTGGGAACGAGGAGATCGCGCGCCGCATCGACGATGCCGCACGGGTGCTGGAGATCGATCAGTTGCTCGAGCGCAAGCCGGGCCAGTTGTCGGGCGGCCAGCGCCAGCGCGTCGCGATCGGCCGGGCGCTTGTCAAGGAACCCAAGCTGTTCCTGCTCGATGAGCCGCTCTCTAATCTCGACGCCGCGCTCCGGCTGCGCACCCGCGTCGAGCTCGCGCAATTGAAGCAGAAGGTCGACGCGGCGGTGATCATGGTCACCCACGACCAGGCCGAAGCGATGACTCTCGCCGACCGCATCGTCGTGATGAACGATCGCCGCATCCAGCAGGTCGGGCGGCCGATGCAAATCTATACGCGCCCGGCGAACACCTTCGTCGCGCAGTTCGTCGGGTCGCCCGCGATGACGTTGCTGCCCGCGCAAATGGTCGAAGGCGGCGAGCATGCGGCGGTGAAGCTCGGCGACGGGACGGTGGTCGATACGCGGGTGCCACGCGCCGCGCTGCCGCAGTGGAACAATTTGCGGCTCGGGCTGCGTCCCGAAGCGGTCCGCGTCGGCAAGCGGGGCAAGGGCCTGGCCAAAGCCAGGGTCGAGCTGGTCGAGCGCTTGGGCGAACGGACCTTGCTCTATGCGCGCCTCGCCGACGGCCAGCCGGTCACCGCCGAGGACGAGGGCGACAGCCGCATCGCGATCGGCGACGAGGTCGCGCTCAAGATCGACGGCTCGTCGGCGCACATCTTCGATTCCGACGGCAAGGGCTATCATCGGGAGGATTCATGACCAGCGCGCGCGATTGGCGCGGCCTGCTGTTCGTCGCGCCGTTCCTGTTGCTCTACGCAATCATCCTGATCTTCCCGCTGCTGCGCGGCGTGTGGCTCAGCCTCAACCAGGTTGATTTGTTCGGCGCCGGGCATTTCGTCGGCATCGCCAACTACGTGCGGCTGGCGCACGATCCGGTGTTCGCGACGTCGCTGCTCAACACGTTCAAGGTGACGCTGATGATCGTCCCGCCGCTGACGATCATCGCCTTGCTGCTCGCGATCGCGCTCAACCGCGCAAGCAAGGGCGCGGCGCTGATCCGCGGTGTGTTCTTCTCGTCGGCAGTCCTGTCGGTGACGATCGTCACGCTGATCTGGCGGTTCATGCTCGCTCCGGACGCCGGCCTGCTCGGCTATCTCGCCAAGGCTGTCGGCGCCGAGCCGCCGCCATTCCTGAGCGACGCGCAGCTCGTCCTGCCGGCGCTTGCGATCACCACCATCTGGTGGTCGGTCGGCTTCCCGATGCTGCTGATCCTCGCCGGGCTGCAGCAAATTCCCGAAGACATGTACGAGGCGGCGGCGCTCGACCATGCGAGCAAGTGGACGACCTTCTGGCGCATCACCGTGCCGTCGCTCAGGCGCACGCTGGTGCTGGTCGTGATGCTGCAGACGGCCGCGCAGCTGCAGCTCTTCGGTCAGTCGCAATTGCTCACCGCCGGCGGGCCGAGCGGGGCGTCGCGCACCGCGGTGCTGTTCCTGTTCGAGACTGCCTTCGGCCAGTGGCAGCTCGGCTACACGAGTGCCGCGGCGGAAGTGCTGTTCCTGATTATCCTCGCGGTCACCATCACCCAATATTGGGCAACGGGGCGCGCGACAGCGCAGGAAGCGCGCTGATGCAGCGCGACCGCCTGGGCATCGCCGGCTGGATCGCACTTGCGATCGCCGCGCTGGTCATGGTCGCGCCGCTCGCCTGGACGCTGCTGCTGTCCCTCAAGAACAACGCAGAGCTGGTGGGCCACAGCGAGGCCGCACTGCACGGCCCCTA
>DATEIK010000114.1:0-3305 GCA_035279065.1 Sphingomicrobium sp.
CGCCGAGGCGCTCGATCATGTCGGCGTCCTCACCGTCGAATATTTCGCCAGCGCCGACGGCCCGCTGGTCAACGAGATCGCGCCGCGCGTCCACAACAGCGGCCACTGGACGATCGAGGGCGCGGTCACCTCGCAGTTCGAGCAGCATATTCGCGCGATCTGCGGCCTGCCGCCCGGCGTGACGGGAATGGTTCGCGGCGGCGCGGTGATGGACAATCTCATCGGCGACGACGTCGAGCGCTGGCCCGAGCTGGTCGCCCAGCGCGGCGCCCACGTCCACATCTACGGCAAGGGCGACGCGCGCCCCGGCCGCAAGATGGGCCACGTGACGCGCGTCGTCCGCTAGCGCTTACTGCGCCGGCATCACCTCGACCGGGATGCCGAGCTTGTCGAGCTGCGGCTTCACCTTCGCCGCGTCTCCGACGACGACATAAGTGAAGGCGTCGGGATTGATTGCGGCACGCAGCGCCTGGTCGACGCCACCCGTCTGCAGCGCGCGATACTTGGCCGCGAGCTGCTCGTAATAATCGTCGGGCCGGTTGTAGAGCGCCATTTGCTGCATCGCCGACAGCACCGCGGTCCCGGTCTCGAACTGGCCGGGCAAGCCGCCGACCTCGTTCGCGACGGCGAGCTTGAGCTCGTCGCCGGTCACACCCTTGGTGGTGGTGATCCCCTTCAGCTGCTGCACCAGCTCGGCAACCGAATCCCCGGTCCGGTCGGCCTGGACCGGCGCGATCACCAGGTACGGCACCGCGTGCTGGGTGAGCTGCGGGAAACTGAACGCACCATAGGACCAGCTCTTGGCTTCGCGCAGGTCCTGGTTGATCCGCGACGAGGTCGCGCTGCCCAGCACGTCCGATCCCGCCGAGAAGGCGGTGATGTCCGACCTCGGGTCGACCGGAGTCAGCTGCCCGGCGAAGATCACCGACTGCGGCGAATCCGGGCGATTGATCAGCACGATGCGGGGGCCTGCGGGTTTCGGCGGAGTCGCGGTGAACGCCTTGACTCCCTTCGCCACCGCCGGCGCCTGCCATCCCGCGAACGCCGCTTCGAGCTGCGGCTTGATCTGACCGAGCGGAAGGTTGGAGACCACGAACAGCTCGGCATTGTCGGGCCGCAGCCAGGCATCCTTGAACCCGACCAGCTGGGCGCGGGTGAAGCCCTTGACCGCCGCTTCGCTGCCCGCGGGCGTTCCGCCGTAAGGATGGTCGGCACCGAACAGCAGGACCGGGAGGGCGCGCGAGGCGATCCCGTTCGGGTCCTTCATCGACTGCGCGATGCCGGTCAGCAGCTGGCTGCGGATGCGCTCGATATCGCCGTCGGCAAAAGCGGGGTGCTCGACCACGTCGGTCATCAGCTCGAGCGAGGGGCCGAGGTTGGCGGTCAGCGCGGAGAGCGTCACCGAGCTCCGGTCCGTGCCGCCGGCCGACGACAGGATCGCGCCAAGCCGCTCCTTGTCCTCGGCGATCTGTTGCGAGGTGCGCGTGGCGGTGCCCTCATCGAGCATCGCCATCGTCATGTTCTGGAGCCCGCGCGCCCCCGGCTTGTCGGCGGCCATGCCCGCATCGAAGCTCAGCACGACGTGGGTCAGCGGGGCCGCGGTGCGCTGCGCATAGGTGACCTTGAGCCCGTTGCTCAGCGTCGCCCGCTCGATCGTCGGGAAGTCCAGGCTCTCCGGCGCACCAACGCCAGGCATGTCCCGCTTGACCGAGGCGACCTTGATGTCGGCCGTGCTCTTCTGCGCGACCGGCTTCGATTCCTCGTAGGGCGGCCGCTCGCCGGGCTCGAGCCGGACCGTGAACACCGGCCGGCCGATCCATTGCTTCATCGCCGCCTGGACCTTGGCCGGGGTCAGCGCGGCATAAGCGGCCAGCGTCTTGCGATAGAAATTGGGGTCGCCGGCATAGAGCTCGCCCGAAGCAAGGGTCGAGGCCTGGCCGCCGTCCTCGCCGGTCTTTTCGAGCGCCCGGATCTGGCCGGCCGCGGCCACCGTCGCGGCGCGTCGGACCTCGTCGGCGGTCGGGCCCTTGGCGAGATAGTCGGCGACGATCTCGTCGAGCCGCTTCTCGACCACCGCGGGGTCGACGCCCGGCTTCACCGTCGCGTCGATCTCGAACAGGCCGATGCGGTGGAACGGCTGCAGGCTCGTGCTCACGCTGACCGCCAGCTTCTCGTCACGGACCAGGATCTTGTCGAGCCGCGAGCTGCTCAGGCCGCCGAGGATCGCGCCCCCGACCTGGAGCGCCGGACGCTGCGGCGACAGCAGCCCCGGCACCGCCCAATGCTTCTGGATCTGGGTCGTCGCGACATGGTCCTTCATCACGATCGACTTCGACTTGGCCAGAGTCGGCACGCTGGCGAGCGCCGGATGGTTGACGGGCCCGCGCGGGATGCCGCCGAAATATTTCTCCATCAGCGTGCGCGCTTCGGCCGGCGTGATGTCGCCCGCCAGCGCGACCACCGAATTGTTGGGGCCATACTTGTCGATGAACCACTGCTTCACGTCGGCGAGGCTTGCCGCGTCGAGGTCGGCCATCGAGCCGATCGTGTCGTGGTGATAGGGATGCCCTTCGGGGAACAGCGTCCCCAGCACCTCGTAATCGACGAGGCCTCCCGGCTGGTTGTCGCCCTGCCGCTTCTCGTTCTGGACCACGCCGCGCTGCAGGTCGAGCCGCTTCTGGTCGACCGCGGGCAGCAGATAGCCCATGCGGTCGCTTTCCATGAACAGCGCGCGCTCGAGCTCGCTCTTCGGGACCGTCTCGTAATAATTGGTGCGGTCGAACCAGGTCGACCCGTTCCAGTCGGTCGCGCCGATCGATTCGAGGAACGACATGATCGGCTGCCGCACATTCTCGGAGCCGTAGAACATCAGATGTTCGAACAAGTGCGCGAAGCCGGTCTTGCCCTTGGGCTCGTCCTTCGACCCGACATTATACCAGACGCTGACCGCGACGACCGGGGCCTTGTGGTCCTCGTGCACGATGACCGTCAGACCGTTGTTCAGCTTGAACATGGTGTGCGGCAGCGCGACCTGGCGAACCAGCGTCGAAACGGGCGCGGGGTTGGCGGCCGGCGCGGCGTAAGCGGGACTGGCGAGCGCCGTTGCGGCGGCGAGCATGGCGAAGCGGCGAAGTGCACGCATGATGTTGAAATCTCCGGGAAAAATATGACGGCCGGAAACAACCTTAGCGGCTGCTCCGTAACGCGCAACGTTCCTCGCCGAACCGCCAACTGGTTTCGATGAACGGCGGGAACATTTCGGCCGTATCGATTTCCGCCTCGGTGCACGCCGAGCCGCGCCGTTC
>DATEIK010000115.1:0-3771 GCA_035279065.1 Sphingomicrobium sp.
TTCGAAGTCATCAATAACCGGGGCTGGTCGCGATTACTCCGCGGCGACTGGCAGGGCGCCGCGGATTTCCTTCAAAAGGCCGCGACGCTTGCACCGAAATCGGTTCGAGCGGCCAACAACCTCGAGCTCGCCCGGGCCGCCTTGTCGGCGGACTTGCCGGTGAGGAACCCGGGTGAGTCCGACCGCGACTGGGCCGCTCGATTGAACGATGCCGGGATGGCGGCGCAGCTGCTCGGCGACCGCAAGCGCGCAATCGCGGCATTCACCCAGGCGCTCGAAGCCAGCGGGAGCTGGTACGAGCGTGCAGCCAACAACCTCCAGGCAGCGAGCGGCCAATGAACCTGATTACCGTTGCACCGACCTGGCTTGCCGTCTTGCTCGCCGCAGCGCTCGTCGCCGCGGCGGCCGAGGACCTTGTCCGCTTGCGCATCTCCAACATCACCGTTCTCGTCGTCCTCGCCGGGGCGATCGCTGCGATGGCGTTTGGCGGGTTCCCGGGTGCCTTGTGGGAAAACGCGGTCGTATTCGCCGGGATTCTCGCCGTCGGGACGTTCGCCTTCGCCCGCAGTTGGCTCGGGGGAGGGGATGTCAAGCTTCTCGCAGCGACCGGGCTGTGGGTGGGATTTGTAGCGGCGCCGTGGCTGCTCGCCGCCATCTTCATCGCGGGCGGAATTGTCGCAATCCTGTTCATTGTCGTGCGCAAGCTGCGCGGTCTCAAACGCAGCCAGGCCAATCGCATTCCTTATGGCATCGCGATCGCGGCGGGCGCGCTATTCCTCCTCGGCAACCAATACGCGGACAGCCAAAGCCAGCGGAATTTCCGCCCGCTCCCGGCGATCAAGGGCGTAAACCTCCCGCATCCCTAACGAGCGGACGCAGTTCGCTTGTGTCCGCTGGCCGACTCGGCGAGCGTTTGCGAGTCGCGTGCGCGCACGCGGCCCGTCGCCCGAGTCGTTCCCATTGTGGGACACAAGCCGCGCAAATTTTTGTGCTTTTCGGTTGTCTGCGCGGCGCGCGGGTTTGCTCACTGTGTCCGGAACATGACAAATGTTAAGAAATCGGTAACCCTGTCAATTAAAGCATCAAGAGTTAATCACTGATGAAAATCGCCGTTTTGAACTGGCGAGACAGGGCACGCTGTTGGAAAATCCAATGTCATAATGCTTATAAAGTCAGCGCTCCAAAATGGGCTCGGCAATAGAATACTTAGAATAAGTTTCGTTGTTAACCATTATTTTCTTCCCAAACGATTCCTCGAAGCATCGTTAAGAATCGTCATAATCCGGTCGTCGTCTTGCCAAGTCAGTGAACTAGTGGTCTGCTTCATGGCTCCGGGGAGCTGAGGGGCGCTCGGCGTTAACGCTATTCGTTAAAGGCGTGACGGTCTCCTCTCGTCTTCCGCACACGCGATTTCTGTTCGAGCCCGGGGGCAACCAGGGCCGGATGACGACAGAGGTGGAAAATGGCCGACTACGACGCTTCTCAGGCTGGCTCGAATATTGCTGATAACGGGCCGACTGCCCGTCCCGACGTTGACTCGCTTCCCGCGGGCAGCATGGGCCCCGCGAGCGGGAACACCATCACCGGCGCTGGCACCATCACGGGTCAGTCCGGCGCGGACACTCCGGGCGCCGGCGGCGCTTCGGTCGTCGAGGTCCACGGCGCCGGCGGCGCCACCACCGGCGGCGCAGGCAACTTCCAGGCCAGCGGCCAGTACGGCGTCCTGTCGATGGATGCGCAGGGCAATTACAATTACGCGCGCAATCCGGGCACTCCGGACGGCGTGCGCGATGTCTTCCAGTATACGCTCGCCGACGCGCAGGGCGCGAACTCGGCCAGCACGCTGACGATCGACATCGGCCAAGTGCTCACTGCCAATGCGGGCCTGGTCAACCTGCCTGCGGGCGTCGAGCTTTCGGACATCCACGTCGTCGGCCGCGATCTCGTGATCGACATGCCCGACGGCACCCACATGGTCATCCCGAACGGCGCGGTGTTCGTGCCGCAGCTCAGCATCGGCGACGTCGCGGTCCCCGCGTCGAACGTCGCGGCGCTGCTGATCGATTCCGAGCCGCAGCCGGCCGCCGGCAATACGCCGAGCAGCGGCGGCAATTTCGCCGACCCGGTTCCGCCGCTCGATCCGGGCGTGCCGCTGGGCGACCTCATCCCGCCGACCGAGCTCAGCTACAACCCGCCCGAGTTCAAGCCCGAAGGCCAGTTCATCGACACCCAGCCGACGGTCGTTATCGTGACTCCGGATAATCCGGCGGGCGCGGTGGACGCGCATGACCAGGTCGACGAAGCCGGCCTGCCGGCGCGCACGATCGACGGCATCGCCGAGCCGCAGGGTTCGGATTCCGCCGCCAACAGCGAGCAGACCAGCGGCACGATCGTTTTCGTCGCCCAGGACGGCCTCGAAAGCGTCACGGTCAATGGTGTCGTGATCACCGCCGACAGCCTCGGCGATACGATCACCGGCGAGTTCGGCACGTTGACGATCACCAGCGTCAACCTGGCGGCCGGCACGATCGGCTATACCTATGCGATCTCGGACAACACCGATCCGGGTGGCAACGGCAATGCCGACCACTTCACGGTCGCGGTGACCGACACCGATGGCGATGTCGCCACGGGCACGCTGACCGTCGACATCATCGACGACACCCCGACTGCGCGCAACGACACCGACTCGGTCGACGTCGTGTCGCATCAAGCGGCCGGCAACGTCATCACTGCTGTCGGCACGACCAATTCCGGCGCCGATACGGTTGGCGCGGACGACGCCCATATCACGGGCCTGTCGAGCAACAACGTGTCCGGGCATTCGGACAGCGATGCCTCGGGCGGCTTCGTGGTCGACGGCGAGTTCGGCACGCTGACCATGGATGGCAACGGCCAGTACACCTACGTCCTGCACGAGAATGCGCCGGGCGGATCGACCGATGTCTTCACCTATACGCTGACCGACGGCGACGGCGATCCGTCGACCGCGACCCTGACGATCAACAATCCCGATCGGCCGGTCCAGATCACCAACCTGACGCCCCAGGCGCAGGGCGGCGACGTGATCGTCGACGAGGACGATCTCCAGGACGGCTCGGACACGAGCAAGGAAAGCACGACCGTTTCCGGATCGTTCAACATCTCGGCGCCCGACGGCGTCGCGAGCCTGACGGTCGGTGGCGTAAACGTTGTCGTCGACGGCGTCTTCCAGGTCGGCGCGCACATCAATACGCCGCTTGGCAACACGCTCACCTTCACCGGCTATAATGCCGCGACGGGCGAGATCACCTACACCTACACGCTGCTCGACAACGAGCAGCATCCGAACGCCAACGGTGAGAACTCGCTGTTCGAGAATTTCACCGTCGTCCTGACGGACACCGATGGCGACACGGACAGCGACACGCTGTCGGTGAACATCGTCGACGACGTCCCGACGGCGCACAATGACGCGGACGCCCTGGTCGGCAACGACCTCGACGAGACCGGCAACGTCATCACCGGCGTCGGCACGACCGGCGGGCCGGGAGGCTCGGGTGTCGATGTTTTGGGTGCTGACGGCGCGCACGTCACCGCGATCCAGGGCGCCGACGGGACGGACACGCAGTTCGAGAACGGCGTCCTCGAGATCCACGGCGCGCACGGCACGCTGACGATCGATGCGAACGGCGAATATACGTACGTGCGCGATGCCGACTCCAAGGAGGCCGGCACCGACACGTTCACCTACACGCTGACCGACGGCGACGGCGATCCGTCGCAGGCGCA
>DATEIK010000116.1:0-11726 GCA_035279065.1 Sphingomicrobium sp.
AAGGGGCCCTCGAAGCGCCCGGCCAGGCGGGCGCGCCGGAAGTCCTGATCACTCGGCGACGTACCGCCACGGCCGGTCGGGCGCAGCCTTCCGCCACACGGTGAAGAATGGGAACGCCGCGGGTTCGCCCGCTTTGGGTTCCTTGGGCCGGATGAAGCCCCAGGTGACGCCGAGATCGCCGCTGGTGGCGACCAGCGCACCCTTGTCCGGTCCCCAGGTGATCGGCGTCGTATTTCCTTCGCCGACCAGCTTGGCGATCGCCGTGTTGCCGAAGGTGAAATCCGATCCGCTGCCCATGTTCATCGCGTCCTCGGAGCCGAACTCGGCAAAGGCCGGCCCGACACCCACTTCCTGCGCGCGGTCCGAAAAGGCCGTTTCCGCGGCCTTGAGCGAGGCCAGATTGTCCTGCAGCCGCTGCGGGTCGGGATCGACCATGTCGTCCGGAACCGCCGGGTCCATGCGCGTCGTCACGCTGCCTTCGGGGCTTGCCGCGCGCTTGTAGAAAGCGACCCGCCAGCCCTCGGGCCGTTTGACCCAGTAAGAGAGATATTTCGCTCGCCGGTCGGGCTTGTCGGCTTCGTGGATGAACATGAAGCCGTAGGTGAAGCCCTGCGTCCCGTCGGCGGAGATGCCGGCGCGGACCGGCGACCATTCGGCGGTCGCACTGGCGTTGGCGGGATTGGCCTTGAGCGCGTCGATGATCGCTGTCTTTCCGATGGCGAAATCGAGCTTGGGCGTCGGCATCACCGCATTGTCGGTCAGCATCGCGCCGATCGAATCCACGATATTCGCTTTCGCGCCCGCCTTCGAGAAGGCGAGGTCGGCGGCCATCAACTGCGACGCCGCATATCGCGCGTCCTGTGCCGCGGCCGGTGCAGCGATCGCCAGAGAGATCGCCGCCGCGATCGAGACAAACCTGAAGCTCATGATCCCTCTGCTCCCTTTGCGCCGCTTTCTAGCGAATTGGTCGGTGCCGCGCGCGCCTTCTCGTCGAAAGGGCCACGCTCGTTTGTAGAAAGAAAGTCCCGCGAGCACGAATGCTCGCGGGACTCGTCGCCGGCTAGGAGGCCGTACCTACTCGGCGACGTAGCGCCAGGGCACTTGGGGCGAAACCCGGCGCCATACCGTGAACCAAGGAATTCGGGCGAGACGCCCCGGCGGAGTGGCGCCGTTGCGCTCGAGGTAACCGTAGGTGATCCCGAGATCGCCGCTGGATGCGACGAGGACGCCGTCGGGCGCCCATTTGAGCGGGCTTCCCTTGTCAGTGCCGAAGCTCGCCGCGATGGCTTCGTTACCGTAGGTGAAATCGGCATTGCCGCCGACGTTCATTGCATCGGCGCTGCCATATTTGCGGAAGGCTGCGCCAAGGCCGACGACCTGCGATTCGTCCGAAAAGGCGCGCTCGGTCTTGTCGAGCTCCTTGCCGTAGGCCTCGACCGTCGCAGCATCGACAGTTGGCCCGGCGATCCGGTCCGGGAGCGCCGCCGGACGAATGTCCATCGAAACCGCTCCCGCCTCGCGCGGAACCAGCTTGAACGCGGCCATGCGCCAGCCCTCGTCCCGCTTGATCCAGTAAGACAGATATTTGCCTTCGACCGGCGCCTTGCCGGCCGCGGACCGCGTCATGAACCCATAGGTGAAGCCCTCCAGTCCATCCCCGGACACGCCGGCCCGGACGGGTTTCCAGCTGAGCGTCGAGTCATCGCCCGCGAATGCCTTGGTCAACAGCGCCGTTGCTTCAGTTTTACCTCGCGCCAGGGGCGGCTGCGGCACGATGAACATCACGACATTGCCGTCGAGCATCGCGGCGATGGCATCCGCCGCCGGCTTGTTGGCCGCCGCGGCTGAAAAGCTTTGGTCGGCTTTCAGCAGATCGTCGGCGACACTCTGCGGACTATTCGCGGCAGACGGTTCGGAAAAGGCAGGCGGCGTGCTCAGCAACAGCGCGGACAAAGACGCGGCAACGATACGCAGTGCAGCGCGCATTGGACTCCCCATGACGTCTGTTCGACCTGTGATCAGGCTATGCCGAACGAGTGCACCGCATCCATGCGCGATGACCGGGCCGAATCGCCTTAACGGTGAAGGATTGAAGGCGTTTCGCCCTTTGGGCCTTGGGATTTAAGCCGACGCCAGTTGGGGAGAGTCGGCGAAGATGGGCCGCTGATCGATATCGGTCGACAGGATCACGGCTGTCTTGGTGTCGCCGAAGCGCGTGAATTCCGCCAGCATCTCCGTCAGTGCGGCATTGTCGGCGACGCGCACCATCAACACGAGCAGGCTGGGGCCGGTGACGCGGTAGCAGGCATGGACCGCTGGATGCCGGCATACCGCCGCGATCCCCTCGGCGTCGTTGTTGGCGCGCGGCTGGAACTCGATCAGTGCCGAGATCGGCAGCCCGACCTTGGCCGGGTTGATCTTGACCGTGAAGCCCTGGATCACGCCGATGTCGCGAAGACGCGCGATGCGCTCGGCGACGGTCGGCGCGGACAGCGAAGTCAGGCGCGCGATCTCCGAGCTCGACCGGCGTCCGTCGCTCTCGAGCAATGCCAGGATCTCGCGATCTTTTGCATCGAGATCATGAACCCTGCGCATGGTTCCCCCCACACGTTTTGCACGCTGGCTCTTTGGGTATTCTAATGGTGCGGAAATTAAGGGAAAGCCCGTCGAACAGGAACAGTTTTCCTGCCACTTCGTCCCCAAATTCGACGAAGTGACGGACGGCGAGCAGCGCCGCGAAGTTGCCGGCCATGCCTGCCAGGGCGCCGATCACGCCCAGCTCGGCGCAATTGTCGCAATCGTCGGCGTCGAAGGCGTCACCGACGAAGCAGCGATAGCAGGGCTGGTCATCCTCCCATCCGCGGAACAGTCCGACCTGCGACTGGAACTGGGCGGCCGCCGCGGACACGAGGGGAATGCGAAGGGACGTCGCGCTGTCGCCCACCGTCAGCCGCGTCGCGAAATTGTCGCTGCCATCGACGATCAGGTCGTGCCCCCTCAGAACCTCAGTCGCGTTTCTTGCCTCGATACGGTCCGTAAGAGGGCGAACCGAAATCTCGCGGTTGAGCGCAGTAACGAACGCCGCCGCGACTTGCGCTTTGGGTTGGCCGACCTGGTCTTCGCGAAACAGCCATTGGCGCTGGAGGTTCGACACATCGACCACGTCGTCGTCGACGATCGTGATATGGCCAACGCCAGCACCCGCAAGTGCGGGAATCGCGCCGCTGCCGATGCCGCCCGCCCCGACCAGGAGCACCTTCGCGGCCTTCAATCGCCGCTGGCCGACGCCCCCGATCTGGGGGAGGACGAGATGCCGCGCGTAGCGTTGAAGCTCGGTGTCGCTGAGTTCGCTCACCGTCCCGTGCTTCCGAAGCCTCCCATGCCGCGCGCGCTTTCGCCCAGCATTTCGACCTCGACGAAGTCCGCCTGGAGGACCGGCGCCGGGACGAGCTGGGCGATCCGTTCGCCGCGGCGGACCTCGAAGGGTTCGGTACCGAGATTGGCGAGGATCACCTTCACCTCGCCGCGATAATCGCTGTCGATCGTCCCTGGCGTGTTGAGGCAGGTGATGCCGTGCTTCAGCGCAAGGCCGGAGCGGGGACGAACCTGGACCTCGTAGCCGTGCGGAATCTCGATCGCGAAGCCGGTCGCGACGGCATGGCGCTGGCCCGGTTCCAGCACCAATTCCTCCGCGGCGCAGACGTCCAGCCCGGCGGCATGGTCAGTCGCATATTTGGGCAGCGGCATGCCTTCCCCGTGCGGCAGCCGCGTGAGCTTGATCTCGATCATCCAATCTCCTGCGCGATCCGATCGATCAAATGCCGCGCGACCTCTTCCTTAGCGGCTTCGGGCCAATCTTCGACACCCTCGCCGGTCACCAGGTGCACGCGGTTTCGCGCACCGCCCATGACTTCGCCGGACACGTCATTGGCGACGATCCAGTCCGCCCTCTTCGTGTCTCGCTTGGCGACCGCGCGTTCGACCACATGATCGGTCTCGGCAGCGAAACCAATGAGAAGGTGAGGGCGCCGCGGCGATCCTCCCAGCTCGGCCAGGATATCGAGGGTTGGCACGAACTGAAGCTGTGGCGGGCCGTCGCCCTTCTTGAGCTTGGCCGGCGATGGCTCCACGCGCCAATCGGCGACCGCGGCGACGAGGATCGCCACTTCGGCGGGAAGCGCGTCGAACACGGCATAAGCCATTTGCTGGGCGGTCTCGATGTCGATCCGGTCGACACCGGCGGGCGTGGCGAGCGCGACGGGTCCGGCGATAAGGGTCACCCGTGCGCCAGCTTCCGCGGCGGCGGCGGCAATCGCGAACCCCTGCCGCCCCGATGACCGGTTCGCGATCACGCGCACCGGGTCGATCGGCTCGTGAGTCGGCCCGGCGGTGACGATGATGTGCTTGCCAGCGAGCGTCACTTCAGCAGGTCGGATAGGCCGTCCATAATGTCCTGCGGCTCGGGAAGGCGGCCGGGCCCGAACTCGCCGCAGGCCATTTCCCCTTCGGCCGGGTCGATGACTCGGACGCCGTCGGCCTTGAGCTGCGCGATGTTGCGCTGGGTGGCGGCATGACGCCACATGCGAACGTTCATCGCCGGCGCGACGACCACCGACTTGTCGGTTGCGAGCAGCAGCGTCGTCGCGAGGTCGTCGGCGATGCCCGCGGCCATCTTCGCCAGAAGGTCGGCCGTCGCCGGGCAGACCAGCACGAAATCGGCGGCTCGCGAGAGATGGATGTGGCCGATCTCGACCTCGTCCTTGAGCTCCCATAGCGAGCTGTGGACCTGGCTCTCCGCAAGCGTGCCGAGGCTCATCGCGGTGACGAAATGCTCGCCGCCCCTGGTCAGGACGGGCGTGACCTCGTGTCCTGCCTTCTTCAGCAGGCGGACGAGCTCGAGCGACTTGTATGCCGCGATCCCGCCGCCGACGATGAGGAGCACCTTCGCCATCGCTTCAGCCTAGCACAAACAGCAGCATCGCGCCGCCGACCGCGCCGATGACGCCCGCGAGCGCATAGCCCCACCATGCGCGCCGCTCGATGATCGCGACCTCGGGGAGGGGCGGGGGAGGCGGGGCCGCGCCGCGCGGCGGATAATATTCGTCGAGCCGGTCGATCAGCTCGGGGATCTTCTTGAGGGCGCGCACGACCTCGATGATGCGGTCGGCATAATAGGCCTCGGGTCCTAGCTCGGAGCGGATCCACTCGCGCAGGAATGGCTCGGCGGTTTCCCACATGTTGATGTCCGGGTCGAGCGCGGTCGCTACCCCCTCGTTCATCACCATCGTCTTCTGCAGCAGCAGAAGATGCGGCTGGGTCGGCATGTCGAAGTCGCGGGTGATCGAGAACAGGCTCTCGAGCATTCGCCCGACGGAGATCTCCTTGACCGGAAGCCCGCGGATCGGCTCGCCCGCGGCACGGAGCGCGGTCGCGAACTCCTGCACGCTGTGATGCGGCGGCACATATTGCGCCTCGAAGTGGATCTCGGCAACGCGCTCGTAATTGCCGGTGATGAGGCCGTAAAGGATTTCGGCCAGCCAGACTCGTGCGCGGCGGTCGATCCGTCCCATGATCCCGAAGTCAATCGCGCCGATCCGCCCGTCCGACAGCGCGAACAGATTGCCGTGGTGGAGATCGGCGTGGAAGAAGCCGTCCACGACCGCCTGACGGAGGAACGCACGCACGAGGGTGGCGGCGAGCGCCCTGCAGTCCTGGCCCGCGTCGATCAGCGCTTCGCGGTCGTTAAGCTTGATCCCGTTGAGCCATTCCATTGTCAGGACGCGCCGCGCGGTTCGCCGCCAATCGATCTCCGGGATGGTATAGCCCGGCTCCGCGATCATGTTCTCCTTGAGCTCGGAGGCGGATGCGGCCTCACGCTGGAGATCGAGTTCGCGCGCGGTCCACTGGCGGAAATGTGCGACGACGAGCCGCGGTCGCAGCCGCTCCGCTTCGCCGCCATAGCGTTCGACTTGGGCCGCGGCCCATTCGTAGGTCTCGATCGCCCTGTCGAACTCCTCTTCGATATGCGGCCGCAACACCTTGACCGCGACGTCGCGCCCGTCGGTAGTCACGGCGCGATGCACCTGCGCGATCGAGGCCGCGCCGATCGGCACCTCATTGAACTCGGCGAAGAGCGCCTCGAGCGGCTGTCCGAACGAGGTTTCGATGGTCTGCTTGATCGCCGCAAAGGGCGCCGGCGGGAGGTCGTCCTGGAGCTGCGAGAGATTGGCCGCGGCGCGTTCGCCGACGAGGTCGGGGCGGGTCGACAGCGCCTGGCCGAGCTTGATTGCCGCCGGCCCGATCTCCTGCAGCGCCTTCGCGTAGTCGGGAGTCGCGGGCACGCGCGCCCCGAACCGGGCGATCCGCGCCAGCCGGCGCACTGGGCGCGGCGTCAGCGGGTCGTCCTCGATGCCCTGGAGCGCGCCATGCCTGGCCAGCGTCCGCCCCCATTTCAGCAAACGCCACAGGTGGGTGACCGAGGTGGTCATGCGCTGTATCTCCCCTCGCGCTTGCGGGAGGGGCTGGGGGTGGGTGCGAGCGTTGCGGACAGGCCCGCCCCTTCGCCGCTTCGCGGCTCTTCCCCTCCCGTGAACGGTAGGGGAGTCATATCTTCCAGCCGCTGTGGATGGTCACCAGCCCGCCGAGCATCGGCTCGGCATTAGCGCGGACGAACCCCGCTTGGCTGACCATGGCCTTGAACGCGTTCGGCCGAGGGAAGCGGCGGATGCTCTCGACGAGATAGCGATAGCTCTCCTCGTCATCCGCTACGGCCCTGCCGATGCGCGGAATGAGCTTGTCCGCCCAGCTGTCGTAGAGCCTGGCGAAGCCCGGCCAGTCGCTCGACGAGAATTCCATGCAGTAGAAACGGCCGCCGCGCTTCAGGACGCGGCGCGCTTCGCTCAATGCCGCGGGAATGTCTGTCACGTTCCGGATGCCGAAGACGATCGTGTATGCGTCGAACGTCGCGTCGGCGAAGCTTAGCGCCTCCGCATTCTGCACCTTCCATTGAAGGTCGAGGCCGCGCGCTTCGGCTCTTTCCTTACCGACGTCGAGCATGTCGGCATTGATGTCGGCGACGGTGACCGCTGCCCCACGCCGGGCCATGCGGAAAGCGACGTCGCCCGTGCCGCCCGCCATGTCGAGGATGGCTTCGCCGGGCCGCGGCTTCACGCGGTTGACGAACCGGTCCTTCCACAGCCGGTGCATGCCGCCTGACATCAGATCGTTCATCAGGTCGTAGCGGCGCGCGACCGAGCTGAACACCGCGCCGACGCGCCGCGTCTTCTCTTCGGGGCTGACCAGTTCGTCGCCGAAATTGACCTTGTCGCTCATGCGGCCCGTGCCTCTAGCGGGCTTGGCAGGCGTCCGCCATATCGCGCACATGCCCGAGCTTCCCGAAGTCGAGACGACCGTCCGCGGTCTTGCGCGCGTGCTCGACGGTCGGCGGATCGCGAGCGTCGAGGCGCGGCGGCCCGACCTGCGCCGCGCGCTTCCCGTCGATCTCGGGCAGCGGCTGACCGGATCGCGCGTGACGGGCCTCGGCCGCCGCGCGAAATATGGGCTGATCGACACCGACCGCGGAGACACTTTAGTGTTTCACCTCGGCATGTCCGGGCACTGGCGCGTCGATCCCGGCGAGCTCGCCAGGCACGACCATTTCGTGATTGCCACCGACGAGGGGAGGCGCGTCGTCCTTAACGATGCACGCCGGTTCGGCTCGCTCGACCTGGTGCGGACCGACGAGCTTGCCGAATGGCCTGCGTTCAAGGCACTCGGCCCCGAGCCGTTCGGACTCGACGCCAACGACCTCAAGCGTCGGCTTGCGGGCCGCTCGGCGGCGATCAAGCTGTTGCTGCTCGACCAGCGCATCGTTGCGGGCCTGGGCAATATCTACGTTTGCGAAGCGCTCCATCGTGCGGGAATTCACCCGAAGCGTGCCGGAGGGTCGGTGTCGCTCGAGCGACTGAACCGGCTGATCCCGGCGATCGAGGCGGTTCTTCACGAAGCGATCGCCGCCGGAGGCTCGACGCTTCGCGATTTCGCTTCGCCCGACGGCGAGCTCGGCTATTTCTCCAAGGATTTCGCGGTGTACGATCGTGAGCGGCGGCCGTGCGCTTGCGGCGGGACGGTCAAGCGCATCGTCCAGGGTGGCCGTTCGACCTTCTTTTGCCCCCGCTGCCAGCGTTGACCTCGAAGGCCATTCTCGCTAGGGAGCCGCCACTTCGGTGCGAGCCTTGGGGCCGCGCCGTTTTTCATTGAGCACCACGAGGACTTCGAGAGAATGGCGAACACGCCGCAGGCCAAGAAGCGCATCCGCCGCAACGCGAACCGCGCGACCATCAATCATTCGCGCATCAGCCGGATCCGGACCTTCATCAAGGCCGTCGAGTCGGCGATCGCCGCGGGGAAGAAGAAGGACGCGGCCGAGGCTCTCAAAATGGTACAGCCGGAGATGGCGCGGGGCGTCGCGCGGGGCGTTATCCACAAGAACACCGCCTCGCGGAAATTTTCCCGCCTGTCCAAGCGGGTTGCCTCGCTCGGCTAAAAGCGACGCTGAAAATGCGGATTGAAGGAGCCGCCGGGCAACCGGCGGCTCGTCCCGTTTTTGGACCGTCAAGAAAATGCAGCAATTCCGGCGATTCGCGAATTCGTTAACGCGGAAATAACCATGAAAATGGCGGTTTTTCGGTCTTTCTTGCCGTGATTGGCCCAATTCCTATGTCAAGGGCTTTTATTTCACTTTCGTGAAAAAACGGCACTTGCAAGCTTCGCTGCACAGTCTCAAAAACAACCTTCCGGGCGCGAATCCGCGCCGGGGGCAAGAGAGAAATGGAACGTTGAGCGGGCGACTCGGATCGCGCGCAACGGTCCTCTTTTGCCCCCGGAACGGGGGCTGGACGAGGGAGGCGCGGAGAGGTGCAGGGGGTCGTTGCGAATTCGGACGTTGAGCCCGCCGGGTCGGTCGCCGCACCGCTCGAGGCGGCTTGGGACTCCATCCGCACCGGACTTCGCCGCGACCTTGGCGTGCGCACCTTCGACGGCTGGCTGAAGCCGGCCGAGCTCGGGGCGTTCGATCCCGACAGCGGTGCGCTCGACATCGTCATGCCGAGCCAGTTCATGGCCGACTGGGTGCGCTCGCACTTCGGCGACCGGCTGACGCTGGCGTGGAAAACCGTGCTTCCGGTGGTCCGCGACGTTCGGGTCATCGCGGCGGCCGATGCGCCGCGCCCGGCGCCGCTCCTGATCCTCGACGAAGCGCCGCTGCCGTCGGAGCGCGATCCCAACGCCCCCAATTTCGACCCGCGCTACCGGTTCGAGACCTTCATCGTCGGCAAGGCCAACGAGGTGGCAGCGACCGCCGCGCGGACGCTCGCAACCTCGCAGGCGGTGAGCTTCAATCCGCTCTTCATCCACGGCGGGACGGGGCGCGGCAAAACCCACTTGCTCCACGCGATCGGCCATACCTTCACCGCGCGCAACCGCGGTGCCCGCGTCGTCTCGATGTCGGCCGAGAAGTTCATGGTCGAGTTCATCCGCGCGCTCAAAGAGAATGACACGATCGGTTTCAAGCAGCGCCTCAGGAACGCGGACCTGCTGCTGATCGACGACGTCCAGTTCATCGCCGGCAAGGATTCGACCCAGGAAGAATTCTTCCACACCATGAACGAGATCATCACCGCCGGGCGGCGGCTGGTGATCACCTCCGACCGCGCGCCCCAGGACTTGGACGGCATCGCGCCGCGCATCCTGTCGCGCCTGTCATGGGGCCTCGTCGCCGACATCAACCAAGCCGACTACGAGCTTCGCTTCAACATCATCGTCGCCAAGCTGGAGGCGCTTCCGGGCGTCGAGATGCCGCGGCCGGTGATCGACTTCCTCGCGCGCCGGGTGACCTCCTCGGTGCGCGAGCTCGAGGGCGCGCTCAACCGCATCGGCGCTTATGCGATGATGACCGGGCGCGAGATCGACGTCGCGTTCGTCGAGGAAGTGCTCGCCAATGTGCTGCGCGCCAACCAGCGGCGTATCTCGATCGACGAGATCCAGACCCAGGTCGCCGAGCATTACCGCATCCGCAAGGCCGAGATGACCTCCGCCCGCCGCGCCCGCGAAGTTGCTCGGCCGCGCCAGGTTGCGATGTATCTGTCCAAGCAGCTAACGCCCAAGTCATTGCCCGATATCGGCCGGCGCTTCGGCGGCCGCGATCACACCACTGTGATCCACGCCGTGCGTCAGATCGAGAAGCTTCGCGCCAGCGATGCCGAGCTCGACGCCGACATCCGCCTGCTGACTCGCCAGCTGGAAGGCTGAGCATTCGCGGCGATTAGGCCGCGTCGTGGAAGATAATTCCCAACGTTTGCCGCTGCCCGCTGCGCAGCTCGCTGACGCCGTGGCGATGCTGCGCGCGATAGTAACCGCGCGTTCCGCGAACGGGGCGATCACGGACGGGGAAGACCACCGCATCGCCCTGACTCAATGGAATGACCCGGGCGATCGATTGCCGCCTGGGCCGCTGCTCGGTGAGGATGAACTCGCCGCCCGAGAATTGCGCCGTGTCGGATAGCAATAGCGCGACCTGGATCGGAAACAGGTTCTCGCCGTACACGTCCTGGTGCAGGCAATTATAGTCGCCCGCGCCATATTTCAGGATCAGCGGCGTCGGCCGCGATTGCCCGGCCGCATGACAGCGGTCGAGGAAATCCGACAGGCGCGCCGGGTAACGGATTGCTGATCTCATCGCTTCCTGCCAGCGGTTCGCGATTGCGACCAGCGGGCCGTAGAGCGAGGCGCGCAGCTGGGCGATCATCTCGGGGAGGGGATAGGAATAATAGCGATATTCGCCGCGTCCGTAGCCGTGACGGGCCATGACCACGGTGCTCCGGAACCGGTCCCGATCATAGCCGGCCGACAGCGTCTCGCATGAAGCCGGATCGAGCAGGCCGGGAATGACCGCGTAACCGCGTTCGTCCAATTGCTTGCCGATGGTTTCCCAGCCTTCGTCGTCGGGAAGAACAATCACCGGACGGCCACGCCTTCACGGTCGAGCAGCGCGGCCTTGCGCTTCACTCCCCAGCGATAGCCGCCGAGCGAGCCGTCGGCTTTGACGACCCGATGGCAGGGGATGAGCACCGCGACCGGATTGGACGCGCAGGCCTGGGCAACTTTTTGGGGCTCGGAAAGATATGCCATCGAAGCTCCTTTCAGATGAGCCCCGTCATGCCGGTGAATCGCGATTCCCGGCTATCCGATCCTTGCGCTCAAACAAAAGGCCCGGCGGAAAGCTTCCCGCCGGGCCCTTGAGGGCTTCAGTGTTGGCGGCTCAGGCGCGCGGGGGCGTCGGGACCGTGATCTTGACCACTTCGCCGCTGCGTCCCGGGAAGCCCGTGAACAGCGCTTCGACCAGGCTGGGCACGAGGACGTCGAGCCGGTTGGTCTGCGAGCGCGCCTGGGCGCGGCCGTCGAACAGCGGCTGGTTGGTGCCCGCGGCGCGGATGTGGAGGTCGATCTGGCTGTGATATTCGACATAGCTGTCGATGCCGCCGCGGCCATAGCCGCCGTACCAGAAGGGATCGTTCCACCCGTAATAGAAGGGCGAGTAGTAGGGCGAGCCCCAGCCGAAGCCGCCATAGCCGAAACGGCTGCGGTAGAACGGATCCTCGACGATCCGCGTCTGGCCATGATCGACGCCATAGCCGAACTGGACGAGCATGTTGGCGCTCTGTGCATTG